>JBQTHP010000062.1:0-2589 GCA_052389755.1 Gammaproteobacteria bacterium | reverse complement strand
GGCTCCGCGGGCCGTGAGATGCGGTGCCTCGCGATCGCGGCGGATGGAGCCGCGCACTGCCACTGTCTCAATCGGATCCGCTCCGGGATGTGGGTGCGCGCAACCGTAGGCTTGCGCAAGATCGAGGGAAAGTGGCAGATCACGCGGGAGCGCATCTCGAGATTATCCGATCGGGGCAGCGCGGGCGCCGAAGCCGTCGCCGCTTGAACACAACGGGCGGCGCAGCGAGGATCGCGAAAGCCACCGCAGGCTTTTACGTAGGGCCGCCGAGCTTGTCCGGCGCCGGACAGCCTGTCCGCAGCCGGACAAGCTCCAACACAGTCCACTACAATTCCCCCGATGCTCGTCAGCCGCATACCACGGCTATTTCTGCGGCCTTTCGTGAAGCTCGTTTGGGCTCTCGACGAGACGGCCGCTCCGCGTCCGCGCAGCACGTGCGCCTCGGACCACGCGACGATGAGCGACGCAATGAGCGCGAGCTCGAAGGCGACATGGGCGGGTATCCAGAACCTCCTCCGGGAAATTCCGCCGCGGTCGGGCTGAATGATGTCCAGTCGACGCGGCCAGAACGGATCGACCACGCTGAATTCGTACAGGCCGCCGCGCAGGCTGACGAATGCGCGCCGCTCGTCGCCCTCATCGATAGAAGACGTGATTGCCGATCTTCGCGAGGGATTTCTTGGTCTTCGCCCAGTACGGGTCAACGGTGGTGGCGTGAAAGAAGAGCGCGTCGGGGACCACCGGGGTGTGCGTACCGTCGTAGACCTCGGTCGCCACGGTCATCGCCTGTTGCCAGGCAGCGCCTCTCGGCGTGAGTCTGAGTTTGAGCTGCAGGTCTACCCATGAAAAGTGCGCGACGCGGCGTTTACGCCGGGGATCCCATCGTATGTCGTGGACCACTTCGCAGATCGTGTCAGGGAAATGCGGCGATGCGACCCGATTCAGCGTGACTTCGGCGACCGCGTACTGACCGCGCAGCGGCTCGCCGCGCGCTTCGAAGTAGATGTTCTCGGCGAGGCAGCGCAGGTCGACGTCGCGCTGGCGCGTCTCTTTGATGCGCATCCCGTCGAAATAGGCGAAGGACATGATCGAGCCGAGCGCGACGATCGGCAGCGTGAGCATCACGAAGAAGCCGAGGTTGTCCTTGAGCCAATAAATGAAGAGTCGGCCCCGCCAGCGCACGGGCCATGCTCGAACTCGGTAAAGCAGGGTGTCGAACATATTTCCCCCGGCGCGCTCCGCAGAGGCGCCCTGGCGGCTGCCGTAGGCCCGGCAGTTGTACGCCGCGGTCTGTTTAAGGGATTCCTGTCGGCACCTCAAGGGAGCCCTTCTCAACTGGTTGCGACTAGACTTATTCACCCCGTCAGCGAAGGCGCAACGCTCCATGGAACACAACGCCGATCCGGAAGGGCATCGCCTTCCCGTCAAGCTCGATGCCACCTCGAACGGCGAGTTCGCGCCGATTCCGCTCGATGCCTCGCTTCGTCGCGCAAACGTCCTCGCCGCCGAGCGCGCTGCAGGGCTCGCCAGGCGCGTGGGCAAAAGCCGGCGCGAATTTATGGTCTCCACTTGCGGCGCCGCCTCGACGCTGCTCGCGTTGAATACGGCGCACGCTGCAGCGGGACGGACCGGTGGCTTCTTCGAGCTGTCCGCGGACGCCGCGGTCGATCGTGAGATCGCGGCCGCGGAGCTGGGCAAGAAGGAGTTCATCTTCGACGTGCAGGGCCATTTCGTGAATCCGACCGGTGCTTGGCTGAAAAGGCAGCCACCCGGCTCACGCCCACTCACCTTCGCCCCGAAAACGGCGTGCGCGCTCGCGCAGGCGCCGGGGGATCGCGGCTACCTGCGCTGCCTCGGATCGGAAGAGTTCATCAAGGATGTCTTCCTCGATTCCGACACGGACATGATGGTGCTCTCATTCGTGCCGTCGGAGCGCGAGAAGGAGCCGCTCACCATCGAGGAGGCGGTCGCGACGCGCGAGATCGTGGAGCGCATGGAAGGCACACATCGCCTGATGCTTCACGGGCGCGTGAACCCGAATCAGCCCGGCGACCTCGAGGACATGGAGCGGCTGGCGAAGTTCGGCATCGTCGCGTGGAAGACCTACACGCAGTTCGGACCGGAGGGGCAGGGCTTCTTCATGACGGACGATGTCGGCATCGCGTTCGTGGAACGGGCGCGCGAGCTCGGCATCAGGAACATCGCCATCCACAAGGGCATCCCGTTCGGACGCAAGAGCTACGAGCACTCCACATGCTCGGATATCGGACCGATCGCGCACCGCTTCCCCGACGTGAACTTCCTCATCTATCACTCCGGGTGGGTCCCGGACGGCAAACCCGAGGGGCCGTACGATCCTGCGCGCGAAGACGGCATCGACGCGCTCGTCACCTCGCTCCTGAAGGCCGGCGTCCGGCCGAACACGAACGTCTATGCCGAGCTCGGCTCCACATGGCGCTTCCTCGCGCTGCGCAAGCCCGACGAGGCGGCGCATGCGCTCGGCAAGCTCTTCAAGCACGTGGGCGAGAACAACGTGCTCTGGGGCACGGACTCGATCTGGTATGGCTCGCCGCAGGACCAGATCCAGGC
>JBQTHP010000061.1:0-6934 GCA_052389755.1 Gammaproteobacteria bacterium | reverse complement strand
TCGACGGAGGAGTTTGGCACCTCGATGTCGGCTCATCACATCCTGGGGCTGTAGCAGGTCCCAAGGGTATGGCTGTTCGCCATTTAAAGTGGTACGCGAGCTGGGTTTAGAACGTCGTGAGACAGTTCGGTCCCTATCTGCCGTGGGCGTCGGAGACTTGAGAGGATCTGCTCCTAGTACGAGAGGACCGGAGTGGACGCACCTCTGGTGTTCCGGTTGTCACGCCAGTGGCACTGCCGGGTAGCTACGTGCGGAAGGGATAACCGCTGAAAGCATCTAAGCGGGAAGCCCACCTCAAGATAAGGTCTCCCTGGATCCTTGAGGTCCCTGAAGGGCCGTGGAAGACTACCACGTTGATAGGCCGGGTGTGGAAGTGCAGTAATGCATGAAGCTAACCGGTACTAATTGCCCGTGAGGCTTGACCATATAACCTCAAGCAGTTTGATGGCTTGAGTTGATGCGACGATGGAGCGATCCATCGCGAACGCGACAAGGCGTCAAGAGAAAGACTTTCGGATTGAGGTGTGCGGCCGCACGCGAGTGCGGCCGCTCATCGCAAATCGTGCCAGGCGGCAAAAGCCAGCGGGAACCACCCGATCCCATTCCGAACTCGGAAGGGAAAACGCCCTGCGCCGATGGTAGTTTGGCCGCAAGCCATGCCAGAGTAGGTCACTGCCAGGCTCTCGAAACGAAAAGCCCCCGTCGGGAAACCGCCGGGGGCTTTTTCTTGGTGCGCCTGAACGAAAGCCCCGCGACGCTCGACGCCCGCCCATCACTCGCCGGTCTTCTGTCAACCGCTTGACAGACGCGCCAACGTGCTTTCACCGAAGCTCCTGGCGTCGCCTCATGACGCGAGCGCACGAAAACGCGCCACCTCACGAGGCGGGTCAGGGGATGCGCCATGTTCAATCCAAGCCAGCTCAACTCGAGCCTGCACGAACAGCTCTCGATCGCCTTCACCGCCGCGCACCGCGCGGCTTTCGAGGACGCGGACTCCTCGGGACTCCGTCCTGACCCAATGCTTTCCGTACCCGTGCGACTCATTCCGCTCGTGCAGGCGGCCCGCGCCCTGCGCCGCGCCGTCGAGCTGGAATCCGACGTCCGCGCGATGCTGCAGGCGCTGCTCGATCTTTCCGATGAGGCGCTGCTCGCCATGGACGGCCGGCGAAAAGTCATCTTCGCGAACGCGGCCGCGCGGAGGGTCCTGCTTCTCGGCGAACCGTTTTGTCGCGATGCGGACTGCCTGCATCTCGCGGATCGGGAGGCCGACAGGCGGCTCGAGTGCGCATTGCGCACCGGCACACTCGGTACGGGCGATGAAGCCACGCCCGGTATTGCGCGGCTGGTCCGGCTTGGCCAGCTCTCCAGCCGCTCGTATCTGCTCCTGGTCCTTCGCCGCCAGCACGACACCGCGCCGGCTTGCGCTTTGGGAACGCGGTGAGCTCGGGCATGCTGATCCCGGTGTCAGAGACGAGGATCGATCTGCTGATGCAGGCCGCCGCAGCGGGCGACGCCACGGCGCGGGAGCTGCGGTGTTCCCCGATCGCGCGCACTTCATGGCCTACGCCGCGCGCGCGTTGCGCGGGCTCATCATCGACTACGCGCGCAGGCGGTGCGCGCAGAAACGCGGCGGAGCGTTCGAGATCACCTCGCTCGCAAGCGAGGTCGCCGAACACGTTCCCGATGCCGCTGACCTCGAGCCTCTGGCGGACGCCGTGGACGCGCGCGCCGGACACGAGCTGACGCTGCAGTCGCAGAGGCTTCTGGCGCAGATTCGATGAGCCGCCGCCCGCGGAGGATCAACGGCGCTGCCATGACACGGCCGTGACGCTAAGATTCGCACCATGCGAATCCCATACCTCTCTGCCGCGCTGCTGCTCGCGGCCGGCGCATCGGCACACGCGGCCGACGTCATCGACATCCCTTATGAAACCTTCACGCTCCACAACGGCCTGACCGTCATCGTGCACCAGGACCGCAAGGCGCCGATCGTCGCGGTCAACGTCTGGTACCACGTCGGCTCGAAGAACGAGAGGCCGGGCAAGACCGGCTTCGCGCACCTCTTCGAGCACCTGATGTTCCAGGGCAGCGAGCACTACAACGACGAGTACTTCGGTCCGCTCGAGAAGATCGGCGCGACCTCCCTCAACGGCACGACGAACTTCGACCGCACGAACTACTTCCAGAACGTGCCGACCACCGGGCTCGACACCGCGCTGTGGATGGAATCCGACCGCATGGGGCACCTCCTCGGCGTCATCGATCAGCCGCGCCTCGATGAGCAGCGCGGCGTGGTGCAGAACGAGAAGCGCCAGGGCGAGAACCAGCCGTATGGTCGCGTGTTCGAAGCGCTCTTTGCGGCGAGCTTTCCGGCCGGGCATCCGTATCGCTGGCTGCCGATCGGCTCCATGGAGGATCTGAACGCAGCCTCACTCGATGATGTGAAGGACTGGTTCCGCGGCTACTACGGTGCCGCGAACGCGACCATCGTGCTCGCCGGCGACATCGACACGAAGACCGCGCGGGAGAGGATCGCAAAGTTCTTCGGACACATCCCCGGCGGCACAGAGCCAACGCGGCTCGACGTCTGGACCGCGGTGCGCACCGAGGACACGCGGCAGGTGATGCACGACCGCGTGGCGCAGTCGCGGCTGTACCGCACGTACAACGTTCCGCAGTTCGGCTCGGACGATGCGGCATTGCTCGATCTCGCGGCGCATATCCTCGGCGGCGGCAAGACGTCGCGTCTGTACGAGCGTCTCGTATATCGCGACCGACTGGCCGATTCCGCCTCGGCGAGCGTCGAAGCGTTCGAGATTGCAGGCCTGTTCCTCTTCGTCTCGGACGTGAAGCGCGGCGTCGACTATCGCGGCGTCGAAGCGGCCCTGAACGAGGAGGTCGGCAAATTCCTCGCTCGCGGACCGACGCGCGCCGAGCTCGATGCGGCGCGCACCGCGTTGCGTGCGCAGTTCGTACGCGGCCTTGAGCGCATCGGCGGCTTCGGCGGCAAGGCCGATGTGCTCGCGGAGTGCGCCACGTACACGGGCGATCCGGCCTGCTACAAGCGGATCCTGACGAACTGGGATCGCGCCACTCCCGATCAGGTCCGCCAGGTCGCGCAGCGCTGGCTCTCGCATGGCGCACACACTCTCGAGGTGCACCCGATCCCGCAGCACTCGAATGCCGAGACGAGCGTCGTCGATCGCAAGGCCGGCGTGCCTTATCCGTCGAGCTTCCCGTCCGTCGTGTTCCCGACGCTCGAGCGCGGCAAGCTCGCGGACGGCATGCCGGTGGTGCTCGCGCGCCGACCGGGGCTGCCGCTCGTGCGCACCATGCT
Organism: Gammaproteobacteria bacterium; assembly: GCA_052389755.1. Classification (GTDB taxonomy): domain Bacteria; phylum Pseudomonadota; class Gammaproteobacteria; order Steroidobacterales; family Steroidobacteraceae; genus JBQTHP01. The sequence continues at coordinate 3,597 of JBQTHP010000061.1, read as the reverse complement.
GACGTTCGATGCGGGCTATGCCGCCGATCGGCCGGAGCGCGCTGGAGCCGCGAGCTTCGCGCTCGGCATGCTCGATGAGGGCACGACCAAGCTCGATGCGCTCGAGATCGCGGCGCGAGCCGAAGAGCTGGGCGCGGTGCTCGGCAGCGATTCGACGCTCGATTCCTCATCCGTTGCGGTCGTTGCCCTGACCGACAAGCTCGACCCGTCGATCGCGCTGCTCGCGGACGTCGTGCGCAATCCTGCGTTTCCGCAGGGTGAGGTCGACCGCGTGCGCAAGGAATGGCTTGCCGCGATCGAGCGCGAGAAAGCGCAGCCCGAGGGCGTCGCGCTGCGCGTGCTCCCGCCTCTCCTGTACGGCGACGATCACCCTTACGGCATACCGCTGTCGGGCAGCGGTACGCCGAGCTCGATCGGCAGCCTCGAACGTGACGAGCTGATCGCGTTCCATCGTGACTGGATCCGTCCCGACAACGCCACCGTGATCGTCGTCGGCGACACGACGATGCAAAGCATCATGCCGCTGCTCGAAAAGCACTTCGGGACCTGGGCGGCGCCTTCTTCTCCGCGCGGCGTCAAACGGGCGATCGAACGTTCCAAAGCAGACGCACGCGCCGGCGGGCCGCGAGTGCATCTCATCGACAAGCCGGGCGCGATCCAGAGCACGATCCTCGTCGGGTTGCGCGCGCCGTCGAGCCGCGCCGCGAACCGGCTCGAGATCAACACGATGGACCGTGCGTTCGGCGGGCTCTTTACCTCGCGCATCAACATGAATCTGCGCGAGACGAAGCACTGGTCGTATGGCACGTTCACGACGTTCCCGGAGGCCGTCAACGAGCGGCCGTGGCTGCTCATCGCACCGGTTCAGAGCGACAAGACGGTCGAGGCGATCGGCGAGATCCGCAAGGAGATGAGCGACTACCTTCGTACCCGGCCGGTCACCACCGCTGAGATCGAGACGGTAAAGAACCGCGACGTCCGCGCGCTGTCCGGCCGCTACGAAACGCACGCTGCGGTCGCGAACGCCATCCGGGAGAACATCGTGTTCGACAGGCCGGACGATTACGTGCAGACGCTGGCCGGGCGAATCGACGCGCAGACGGAGGAGGGCATCCGGGCTGCCGCGCGCGAAGTGATCGCGCCGGATGATGCGGTGTGGGTGATCGTTGGTGATCTGGCGAAGATCGAATCGCCGGTGCGCAAACTGGGCATCGGCGAAGTCGCCGTGCTCGATGCGGACGGCAAGAGGCTTCGATGAGGAAGGAGAATCGGGTGTCCGGTAGTCGATTCGTTCGCATGAGCGCGCTCTGCGTTGCCCTGGTGCTCAGCTGCGCGGCGTCCGCAGCGCAGGATCCCGCCCTGCAACACGCGAAGCGCCTGCTCGAGCGCACGATCCTCTTCGACGGCCACAACGACCTGCCGTGGGCCATCCGCTCGTACGAGGCCGCGCCGGGCGACGTCGCTGCGTATGACATCCGCAAGCGCGCGCCCGCGGACGGGCAGACCGATCTGCCGCGGCTCCGCGAAGGGCGTATCGGTGCGCAGTTCTGGTCGGTGTACACGCCGGGCGAAGGCGGCAGTGCATACGCGAAGACGCAGCTCGAGCAGATCGACATCGCGCGGCGCGTCATTGCCCGCTACCCCGATGCCTTTCGGCTCGTCGGCACGGCCGCGGAGGTGCGCGCTGCGAAGCGAGCCGGACGCATCGGTTCGCTGCTCGGCATCGAGGGCGGACACGCCATCGAGGATTCGCTCGGCGCGCTTCGCGCCTACTACGACCTCGGCGTGCGCTACATGACGCTCACCCACAACGTGCACACGAACTGGGCGGACTCCGCGATGCACGTGCCGGCGAAGCACCGCGGGCTCTCGCCGTTCGGCGAGGAGGTCGTGCGTGAGATGAACCGGCTGGGCATGCTGGTCGATCTTGCGCATACGTCGCCGGAGACCATGCACGATGCGTTGCGGGTCTCTCAGGCGCCCGTGATCTTCTCGCACGCGGCTGCGCGCGCGCTCTGCGAGATTCCGCGCAACGTACCGGATGACGTGCTCGCGAAGCTGCCTGCGAACGGCGGTGTCATCATGGTGACCTTCGTGTCCGGATTCATCTCGCAGGCCGCGGCCAACGTGACCCTGCCCGCGATTCAGGAGTATCAGTTGAGGGTGCGCGGGATGACTGACGAGTCGAAGCGCGATGCGGTCTGGCAGGAGATCTTCGCGAACCTGAAGATGCCGGTGGTTACCGTTGCGGCCGTTGCCGATCACATCGAGCATGTTCGCAAGGTTGCCGGCGTCGATCACGTGGGCATCGGTGGCGACTTCGACGGCAACACGTTCTGGCCGGAGGGCTTGTCCGACGTGTCGATGTACCCGAACCTCTTCGCCGAGCTCATCCGTCGCGGATGGAGCGATCGGGATCTCGAGAAGCTCGCCGGCGAGAACGTGCTGCGCGCGCTCGAGCAGGCGGAAGCCGTCGCGAAGCGTATGCAGTCGCGTTACCAGCCGATGCCGTAGTCCTCGCCGTGGTGGCTCGACGCGCCCCACATGGTGCCGTGCTCGCGATCGAGCAGGATCGCGTTGATCGGCCCCGACGTGCGTTCCTGGAACTCGGGCTTGTAGCCGAGCCGCCGGATCTCATCGCGAACCCACGGCGGCGTCGCGTCGTTCAGCGTGATGCGTCCGGGCTCCGAGGCATGCTTCGCGTCGAGCGAGTTGCGCATCTGGTAGCTCGTGATGTTCGCCGCCTCCGCCGACTCCTGCGGCGTCATGCCGAACTCGACGATGTTGAGGAAGAACTGCAGCAGGTTCTGGTCCTGCGTGTCGCCGCCCTGGACCGCGAAGGCGAGCCAGGGCTTGCCGTCCTTGAGAGCGAGCGAAGGAGTGAGCGTCGCGCGCGGGCGCTTGCCCGGCTCGAGCACGTTGTACGGATTGTCGCGCGGATCGAGCACGAAGCTCTGCGCGCGCTGGGAGAGGCCGATGCCGGTGCGGCCGGCGATCACGGCCGGCAGCCATCCGCCGCTCGGCGTGACCGAAACGACCCAGCCTTCCTCGTCCGCCGTCACGACGCTCGTCGTGCCGAGCTGAAAGCGCCGCTCGAAATCGGCGCGCGCGGTCGGCGGCGGCACGGGGATCGTGCGCCAGTCGCGCAGGTAAGCCGTATACGGATTACTGCCGTTCTGGAACGGGTAGGGATCGCCTGGCCGCGCGTCCGCATCGTTGCGCGCGTACTGGATGAGCTTCGCCCGCTCGCGTGCGTAATCCTTCGAGAGCAGCCCGCGGATCGGCTCCTCCGGCGGGAAGTACGGATCGCCGTAGTAGAAGTCGCGATCGGCGAACGCGAGATTCATCGCCTGATACAGCGTGTGAATGTAACGCGAGCTGTTGTAGCCCATGGACTTCAGGTCGAAGTTCTCGAGAATGTTCAGGGCCTGCAGCATCACCGGCCCCTGCACCCAGGTGGTGAGCTTGTAGACCTCGATGCCCTTGTAGCTCGTGCGCACCGGCTCCTCGATGTGCACTTTCCACCGCGCGAGATCCTCCGTCGTGAAGAGCCCGCCTGCCGCACGCGTGGCCTCGACGAGCTCGCGTGCGACGTCG
>JBQTHP010000060.1:0-2646 GCA_052389755.1 Gammaproteobacteria bacterium | reverse complement strand
TTCTCGTCGGGCACGCTTTGTCCGCCTTTGCGGCCCGCCTGAGCGGCCAGCGCGCGGTTCTGCGAGAAGCTGCGCTTCTCGCCCGGCACGCTCTGCCCGCCTTTACGGCCTGCCTGCGCAGCAAGCGTCCTGTTCTGCGAGAAGCTGCGCTTTGAATCGGGAACGGCCTTGCCTCCCATGCTCGCGATCTGGCGCTGTCGCTCCTGATCCATCGAGGCAAAGCCGCGATTGGAAGTCCGGCCATCCGGAGTTCGTCCTTGAGCCATCACGATCTCCTCATCGAAGTCGAAAGTCCGCCAGCTTCGGTACCGGCGTGTCGCATGCGGCGCTCCTGCTGCCGACGCCAGGCTTGCGGTTACGGCGCTTCAAGCCAGCGGATGCCCAAGCTCAGCAAGCTGCATGCCGCAGCGCACAGTGCGGGTCAGCGTGCCCGACAGATGCGGTTTGTCGCCCTGCGCGTCGCGAAGCGCGAAACCGGTGCCGGTGTCGGTGTCGAGATGCCAGCTCTGCATCATGACCCACGCCGGCAGGAAGATCGGCAGCTTGAACTGCACGTCGAACACGCACGGCTTCGCGAATGCGGCCGGACCGAGCTCCGCGGCACAGCGCGCCAGGGACCACATTCCGTGCGCAATCGCGCGCTCGAAGCCGAAAGCACGGGCAGTGAGGTCCGAGAGGTGGATCGGATTGACGTCACCGGACACCCAACCATAGCGGCGACCGATACTCGCCTCGGCACGGAAGCTGCCCGAGCGCACCGCGCCAGGCGCCTGCGGCTCGGGCGACTCCGCGCGCGTGGCGGTCGCTGCGCCCTCACTCTTCGATTTGCCCCGGCGGCGCGCGAGAAACGTGCAGGTCTCCCGCCAGATCCGGGCCCCGTCGGCCGCGACGAGCTCGGTGTGCAGATCGAACTCCTGGCCGCGCTCCGCGTCCCGATGGCCTTCGAGCGAGGCGCGCAGCTCGCCTGCCTCGTCCGCTCGCACCGGCCGCTGCTGCTCGATGCGGTTGCGCACGTGCACGAGACCGAGGAGCTGCACGGGAAAGGCATCCGCAGAAAGAATCGCCACGTGCAGGGGCATCGCGAGCACATGCGGGTATGCGGGCGGCAGCTCATCTCCAGGCGCGTCACCGCTCAACTCCCGGTACCGCTCGAGATGATCCGGATCGACCCTGAGTCGGCTCAGGCGCGCGTCGATGCGCGGCACGCTCACACCGTCGCGTACATGCCGTGGTTTGCGCGCCAGCAGGATCTTCAGATATCTCCCCCAGATCGACGGCGGGGAGTCGAACGTCATCGTCGTGGTGGCAGCCATGCGGCTTCTTCTTTAAGGCGTCAGCCGGTCGATGAGGATCCGAACGGCTCCGTCGCGACCGACATGATAGCGGACCTCACCGAACGGATCGCCGGAACGCGCCGTCGCACTACCCGACTGCGCGACCCGCGCGACGATCTGCACGTTCTGGCCTGCGGCAAGCTCGCGGCCAGGGATCATCGTGTCGGCTGAGCTCACCTCGACGGATTGCGGAAAGCGCGCCGCGAGGCGCTTTACCGCGAGCGGCGGTCCGGGCGCCTGCGGGTCGCGCACGATCACGAACAGGGGTGCATCGGGAGCGAGGCCGCCCCGCAGCTTCGGCGCGATGTCGACGTCGACGCGCAGCGCAACGGCCGGACCCGGCGCCTGCGCGCCGCCGAGCTCGCGATCGAGCGCCGCGAGCTGCTGCTCGAGGATCGGGCGCACGTTCGCCGGCGGATCGAGCGTGAGAAGCGTCGCGAAGCGCTCACGGGCGAGCGCAAGCTCACCGCGCCGCATCGCGGCTGCCGCACTGAAGAACAGTGCCTTGCCGGACTTGGGATCGAGCGCGAGCGCCGCTTCGAACAGCCGCCCTGCCCGGCCCTCGAGCTCCGCATCGTTGCTCAGCGTGAACGTCTCGCCGAGTCCTATCAGGGCTTCCGCGTTCCGTCCTCCCGCCAGCTCGTCCGCGCGCCGATAGGCTCGCGCGGCGAGCGGGTACTGCTGCAGCACGATGTGCGAGCGCCCCAGCATCAACCAGCCCTCGAGATCATCCGGTTCGCGCTCGAGTCGGCGCGCGAGCCGCGCGACCATTGCCTGCGGGGAGTCGGCGGTCGGGGCGCTCCAGGACCAGTCGCTCGAGCGCACGTAGAGCAGGCTCCCGCCGATGACCAGTACCGCGGCCGCGCCGAGCGCGGCCCAGGGTGCCCTGCCCGCCCGACCCTTCTCTCGAAGCAGAGGTGCCGCGACGAGCGCGGCGACGCCGAGCGTCAGAGCGCCGGCCAGAACGATGAACCCGGTCATCGTGGCGAGCTTTCTTCATCCTCGAGCGGTGCGTCGTCGCCCGCGGCGAGCGCGGAGCGCTGTCGTACGATGCGTACGGCGATCGCCACGCCGAGCAGCAACAACACCGCGGGGGTTGCCCACAGCCACAGGGTCCGGGCCGCAAACCGCGGCCGAAACAGCCTGACGTCCCCGTAGCGCGCCACCATGAACTCGCGGATCTCGGCGTCGCTCGTCCCGGCGAGCAGCATCTCGCGCACCTCGCGGCGCAGATCCGCGGCGAGCCCGACTGGGGAGTCCGCGATCGACTGATTCTGGCACTGCATGCAGCGCAGCTCGTGCGTGAGCGCGC
>JBQTHP010000059.1:0-2203 GCA_052389755.1 Gammaproteobacteria bacterium | reverse complement strand
GAGTGCGCCGACACGTGAGGCGTAGTCCTTTGTTCAGTCCCTCATTCCTGTCCCGCGATTCATGAGGAAGAGCGCGACGGCGAAGAGGGCGACTGCGGACAGGATCATGATCGTGAACGCGGCCACGAGGCTCACGTCGGACACGCCGAGAAATCCGTACCGGAACGCGTTCACCATGTGCAGGATCGGGTTCGCGAGCGAGAGCTTCTGCGCCCACTCCGGCAGCAGCGACACGGAATAGAACACGCCGCCGAGATAGGTGAGCGGCGTCAGGATGAACGTGGGGATCCAGTTCACCTGATCGAAGTTCTTCGCGAACACGGCGTTGATGAAGCCGCCGAGCGAGAACACGCTCGCCGTGAGCAGCACGGCGGCGGTGATGATGAAGACATGGTGGATCGAGAGGTGCGTGAAGAACAGCGACACCACCGTGACCACGGCGCCCACCAGAACCCCGCGCACCAGACCTCCGGCCATGTAGCCCGAAACGATGATCCAGTTCGGCAGCGGCGAGACCAGCAGCTCCTCGACGTGCTTGCCGAACTTCGCGCCGAAGAACGAGGAGACGACGTTCGCGTAGGAGTTCGTGATGACCGACATCATGATGAGGCCGGGCGCGATGAACTGCATGTAGTCGAAGCCGCCCATCTGCCCCACGCGCCGGCCGATGAGCGAGCCGAAGATCACGAAGTACAGGGTCGCGGTGACGGCGGACGGAACGAGCGTCTGGCCCCAGATGCGGATGATGCGGCCGTACTCGCGGATGACGATCGTCTTGAAGCCGATCCAGCGCACCACGCGCAGGTCGATCGGCGGCGGCAGCGCGCCCGCGGTCACATCGTTCATACGCGCTCGCCTTTCTCGACCAGGCGCATGAAGATCTCTTCGAGCCGGTTCACCTTGTTGCGCATGCTCAGCACTTCGATGCGCTGCCCGGAGAGGCGCGAGAAGATCTCGTTGAGGTTCTGCTCCTTCGACACCTCCACTTCCAGCGTGTGATCGTCCACGAGCTTCGTCGGATAGCCGTCGAGCTGCGGGGCAACGGCCACCGCTTCGCGCAGATTCAGCACGAAGATCTCGCTGTGCAGCTTGCGGAGCAGGCTGCTCATGCGGTCGCGCTCGGCGATGTGGCCGCGATCGATGATCGCGATGTTGCGGCAGAGCGTTTCGGCTTCCTCGAGATAGTGCGTCGTCAGAATGATCGTCGTGCCGCGCGCGTTGATCTCGGTGAGGAAGCTCCACATCGAGCGGCGGTTCTCGATATCCACGCCCGCCGTGGGCTCATCGAGAATCAGGAGCCGCGGCTCGTGCATCAGTGCGCGGGCGATCATCAGGCGCCGCTTCATGCCGCCGGAGAGCCCGCGCGCGATCCCGTTGCGCCTGTCCCAGAGCTGCAGCTGCTTCAGGTACTTCTCGGCGCGCTGTCGGGCGATGCGCCGCGGGATGCCATAGAAGCCGGCCTGGTTGACGACGATCGTCTCGGCCGTCTCGAACTGATTGAAGTTCAGCTCCTGCGGCACGACGCCGATGCACGCTTTCGCCGTCTCGAGATGCCGGTCGATGTCGTGCCCGAATACGCTCACGGTGCCGCTCGTCTTGTTCACGAGCGAGGTGACGATGCCGATGAGCGTGGTCTTGCCCGCCCCGTTCGGGCCGAGCAGCGCGAAGAAATCGCCGCGCTCGACGTCGAGATCGATGCCCTTCAGCGCCTGAACGCCGTTGGAGTACGTCTTGGTGAGATTGCGGACTGAAAGCGCGTACATCGGGAAACACGATGGTACGCGTGGCGGAGATGGGCAGCCACGTCGCGGGCCCTTGAGCAGCCGGGGGCCCGTCCGGGGCGCAGCTAGAGAAGGTCGGGCAGCAGCGACCGGATCGCGTGCAGAAGCTCTTCCAGATCGGCGGGCTTGACGAACGCGCGCTGGTAGAGCCCGGCGTTCGAATGCCGCATGGGGAAGGCGCTGTAAAGGATGATCGGGAGGTCCCGCGTGTCGTCGCGCAGGCGAAGGCGCGCACACAGCTCGAAACCGGTCATCCCCGGCATCATCACGTCGACGATCAGCAGGTCCGGGCGTCGCCCCTCGAGCACCTCGAGCGCCTGCGCGCCGCTGGATGCTTCGAGGAAATCGAAGCCGACACCCGTGAGCGCCGCACGCAGATAGCCTCGGGCATCGTCCTCGTCATCGACGACCAGAATCGTGGC
>JBQTHP010000058.1:0-5413 GCA_052389755.1 Gammaproteobacteria bacterium | reverse complement strand
ACAAGCTGTACACGCCATTTACATGGCTACACAATGCACCCCGCAAAGGCGCACGATCACTCTCGAAACCCTGCAATTAAAGACTCTTCAGCAATCCAAGTTCAGAAAACGCGGGAAGAACTTCCGTCTAGCGGCTACCGCCTTCCGACTTCCGCCTTCCGGCCGGAAAAGAGCGCTAGCCGAACGATTGCGTTGCCCCTCTGACCGGAAGGCGGAAGCCGGAGGCCGGTCGCCGGGCTTCCGTGTATCGTCGGACGATGGCAGACGATCCCGACCTCGAGGCCGTGCAGGCGGCCGCAGACAAGATCAAGCTCGGCTATGCCCGCCGGCACATCTTTCTGTGCGTTGGCGGCACGTGTGCATCGACCGACGACCAGCACGACTCCTGGAAGTATCTTAAGCGACGGTTGAAAGAGCTCGGGCTCGCCGATGCGGAGGGCGGTGTGCTGCGAACGAAGGCCGATTGCCTGCGGATCTGCGTGGGCGGGCCGATCGCGGTGGTCTATCCGGAAGGCACGTGGTATCGGAAGTGCACGCCCGCGAATCTCGAGCGGATCATCGCCGAGCACCTGATCGGCGGGCGGCCGGTCGCCGAGCTCAGCTTCGAGACGGCGCCGCTGCCGGCAGCGAAGGTGCCGTAAGCGCGGCGATCACGTCTCTGAAGGGCTGAGGCTGCCCGAACAGAAACCCCTGGGCGCGATCGACGCCAAGCTGCTGCAGGCGGTCGCGTACGTCCGTCGACTCGACGCACTCTGCGACGGTCTCGATCCCGAGGCTGCGTGCGAGCGACACCACTCCCTCGACGAGGGCCTGCGAACGCGAGTTGACGAGCACGTCGCGGATGAACGTCCCGTCGAGCTTCAACATCTGCACGTTGAAGGCCTTGAGGTACGCGAGCGAGCTCACGCCCGTGCCGAAATCGTCGAGCGCGAAGTGCACACCGCGCGAGCGCAGCCGCCGGAACATCGCCTGGGTTTGCGCGACGTTCGCGACCGCAGCGGTCTCGGTGAGCTCGAACTGCAGCCACTCGCCGGGAATGCCGCTGCCGCCGACGCTCGAGGCGACCCATTCGAGGAATTCCGGATCGCTGATCGTCGGCCCGGAAAGATTGAGCGAGAAACGCAGCTTCCGGTCGGCGAGCTGCGGGCGCACTGCGTTGATCGCGTCGAAGACCTTCTTGAGGACCGCGCGGTCGAGGTCGGGCAGCATCTGGAAGCGCGTGGCAGCCGACATGAAGTCGGCCGGCGAGATCAGCACACCCGAATCCCCGACGAGCCTTGCAAGCAGCTCGAAGTGCTCGACGGCTGGGCCGTCCGAATCGCGCAACGGCACGAGCGGCTGCGCGAGCACCTCGATGCGACCGGCATCGAGCGCCTCGCGCAGCTTGCTCGCGATGACGACGTCATCGTTGCGGCTGACGATGCTCTGATCGGCGTCCTGGTACACCTCGACCCGGCCGCGGCCGCGGTCCTTGGCGGCCTTGCATGCGGCTTCCGCGGCGGCGAGCGCGTGACCCGCGCCCCCGCGCTGCGGCGCGAGCTGCGCGACGCCGAACGAGATCGAGAGCCGCGTGCGCAGGCCGGCCACCTCGACGTATTGCCGTCCGATCTCGTTGCACAGCATCTCGGCCATCGCCCGGGTCTGGGCGAGCGTCGTCTCGGGCAGAAAGAGCGTGAAGCGATCCCCGGAGAGATGGCACGCGCAGGCCCCGGCCGGGAGCACTGCGTTGACCAGCACGTCGCTCGCCGCGGCGATCGCGCGGTCGCCCACCGCGAAACCGCCGCGCTTGTTGAGCGCGTGCATCTGATCGAGATCACCGTAGAGGATGCCGCTGCCCGACGGTGCGGCCGGCGCGCGGCGCTCCACCTCCTCTTCGAACTGGGCGCGGCTCAGGAAGACTCGCGGACCTGCGCGCTCGAGCGCGCCTTCGGCGGCGATGTCCCGCGCGAGATGACGCAGTATGCGCAGCTCGCGGGCGGTGAATCGGCCCTGGTCGGGTGCGCGTACTGCACAGAGAACGCCGCTGAGCGGCCTGCCTTCACGGCCGACCGCGACGGCGATGAGTTGTCCGGGCTGCTGGGTGGAGCCGCTCCGGATGCGTCGACCGATGACTGCCCGTGGACGGGAGACGATCTGGCGCATGAGCGCCGGGGCTGCATGCCGGATCACGCCTTCGGGAAATTCGGCGCCGGCAGCGGTCGGCGCGACGAACTCGTGCACGCCGTGGACGGGGGACCAGAGGCCGATGACGGCGGCGTTGAGCTCCGGCAGTGCGCGGACGAGCAGCACCTCGGCATCCACGGGGCCTTCCGGCGTCGCCGCCTCGCCCGTCACGTTTTGCAGCGCTTCCGCCGCCATCGCCCCATCCCGCCCCTGATTTAGACGAGTGAGCACTGTCGCGCCACGACCTCGCGCGCGCGTCAATCGAGTTCGCAGCTTCTGTCAAGAGCCCCGATGCCGGGCGGCGCCGTCGCGGAAAACTGTGACGCGCATCACAATGCCGTCCGTGCCGAAGGCAATCGTACTGAAGCAGCACGGAGGTCCCGAGATGCTCGCGCTCGAAGAGCTCGAGCCGGGCGCTCCCGGCGAGGGCGAGCTGCAGGTGCGGCACACCGCGATCGGCGTCAACTACATCGACGTGTACGACCGCACCGGGCTGTATCCCATGAGCCTGCCCGGCGTGCTCGGCCGCGAAGCGGCCGGCGTCGTGGCGGCTGTCGGCCGTAAGGTGCGCGGTTTTCGCGTCGGCGAGCGCGTCGCCTACGCGCACTCGAAGCCCGGCGCTTACGCGGAAGTGCGCAATCTTCCGGCCGAGCGTGTCGTGAAAGTGCCCAAGGGAATCCCCGACGAAGCGGCCGCGGCGCTGATGCTCAAAGGTCTCACGGCGCACTACCTGCTTCGCCGCACGTATCGCGTCAGGCGAGGCGACCCGATCCTCGTGCACGCAGCGGCCGGCGGCGTCGGCCTCATTCTTTGCCAGTGGGCGCGCTCGCTCGGAGCCCGCGTGATCGGGGTCGTCGGCAGCGATCCGAAGGCGGAGCTCGCGAAGAAACACGGCTGCCACGCGGTGCTCATCTCTGGCCGCGACGACGTCGTGGCGAGCGTGAAACAGCTCACCAAGGGCGCCGGCGTCGCCGTGGTATACGACTCGGTGGGTAAGGACACCTTCATGGAGTCGCTCGATTGCCTGCGTCCGCTCGGCATGATGGTGACCTACGGCAACGCCTCCGGGCCGCCGCCGCCGTTGAATCCGCTCGAGCTCTCGAAGCGCGGGTCGCTGTTCCTCACGCGCCCGACGCTTTTCTCATACATCGCGAAACGCGCGGATCTGGAATCCGCGGCGCGCGAGCTGTTCGCCGCGGTGAAGTCGAAAGCGGTCCGCGTGCGGATCGGTCAGCGCTACGCGCTCGCGGAGGCCGCCGAGGCGCACAGGGATCTCGAAGCGCGCCGAACCACAGGCTCGACCGTGCTCATTCCCTGAGAGCCGGTCGCATCGCGATCGGCGCGTACGCGTTGGCGCTCGCGCTGCTCGTCGCGCCCGCGCTGAGCGATGCCGCGCGCGCGCGGCGTTCGCTCGAACGCCCGCCGGGCATTCCCGCCGATGTCGCGCTGGAGGCGAGCGACGCCCGGATCGGGCGCATCGAGTTCCGCATAGGCGACGTGTTCGACGCATCCGATCCGCGTGAGTCCGGCGGGCTGTACGCGCTCGCGAACGAGCTGCACATCGATACGCGCGCGTCCGCGATCCAGGCGCAGCTGCTCTTTCGGGAGGGCGACCCCTACTCGCGCCGGGTGCTCGACGAATCCGAACGCGTGCTGCGCAACCTGCGCTATCTCTTCGATGCGGACATCCGCCCCATCCGCTACTACGACAACACGGTCGACGTCGAGGTCGCCACGCGCGACGTCTGGACGCTGAACCCCGGGCTCTCGTTCAAGCGGCGCGGCGGCGAGAACGCGTCGCGCTACGAGCTCGAGGACACGAACGTACTCGGCCGCGGCAAACGCATCTCCGTCGCCCGAACCTCGAACGTCGACCGCAATTCGTGGATCCTGCAGTGGGACGATCCGAACGTGTGGTCCAGCCGCTGGCGGGTCGGGCTCGACTATGCGGAGAACAGCGACGGCAGGCAGCGTGCCGTGCTCGTCGAGCATCCGTTCTTCGCGCTCGACTCGCGGCGGGCACTCGGTGCGCACGTGGCGGACTTCGATCGCATCGAGTCGCGCTATGTCCTCGGCGAGATCGCCGACCAGTTCCGGCACGAAGAGCGCAGCGCGGAGGTCTTCGGCGGGCTATCCAGCGGCTTGCGGAACGGATGGGTGCGGCGCGTGCTCGCCGGATATCGCTTCGAAGAATCGAGCTTCGGACTTCGGGGCGCCGGCATTGCACCCGCGTCGCTGCCGCCGGATCGGACCGTGTCCTTGCCGTGGATCGGCGTCGAATGGGTGCAGGACGATTTCAAGGAGACCTCCAATCTCAATCAGATCGGCCGCACCGAAGATCTCGCGTTCGGTCTCTCCGCACGTCTCGAGGCGGGCTGGTCGGCCGAGGGCCTCGGCGCGACGCGCGACGCGGCGATCGTTCGCGGCAGCCTGAGCGACGGCTTCCACCTCACCGCGAACCAGTATCTGTTCGTCGCCGGCGAGCTCGCGAGCCGCGTGGAGCATGCTGATCCGGCGAACCTCATCGCATCGGGACGCGCGAGCTATTACCGGCGCACCGGCGGACACGGCGTGCTGTTCGCGAGCGCCGAGCTCGTCGGGACCGACGCGCTCGATCCCGAGAATCAGGTGCTGCTCGGCGGCAGCAACGGCCTGCGCGGTTATCCGCTGCGCTATCAGACCGGCTCGGGGCTCGCGCTCGTCACGCTCGAGCAGCGCCTCTACACCGACTGGTATCCGTTCCGTCTGGTCCGCGTCGGCGGAGCCGTGTTCTTCGACGCAGGCCGCACGTGGGGGCGGGGCGCCCTCGATGCGCCGAATCTGGGCTGGCTCGCGGACGTCGGCGTCGGCCTGCGTCTCGGCATGAGCCGCTCGGGTCTCGGCAACGTGCTGCACGTCGATGTGGCCCTCCCTCTGAACGGCGACGACTCGATCGACAGCGTGCAGCTTCAGGTGGAGACGAAGCGGAGTTTCTGAGGAGCGGCTACCGGCGACCGCCCTCCGCCGTCCGGCCAGAGGGTTACCGCCAGCGCACAGGTGATCGTTCTTTGATCCGATCCGGCCGGAAGACGGAAGACGGAAGGCGGCAGCCGGAAGAGGGCAGCCGGAGCACTGAGCCGGGGGGGGGCCCCGGGCGGGCCCCCCCCCAGGGGGAAGTCAACGACCACCACCACACCCCACCGGCCGGGACACAAGACCCCCGACCCGCGGCCCCCCCCACCCCGGGCCACCCCCACCGGGGGGTGGGGGA
>JBQTHP010000057.1:0-7830 GCA_052389755.1 Gammaproteobacteria bacterium | reverse complement strand
GAGCGCGGGCCGCTGGCGCGTTTCGCGCTTAAGACGCGCCGGCCCGCGCGAGGGAATATCCCGTCAGGGATACACCGACCAGCGATCGCGCAGGACCTTCAACCCACGCCGGTCGCGTGCATGTCTTCGCTCTTCTCTCAGCTCTTCTCGAATTCCAGCGCCTTCAGTATCCCTTCCTCGAACGTGAGGATCGCGGGGAATCGTCCCGAGCCGCGGTGGTAGCGCCAGATCTCCTTCTCCGCCGTGCCGACCACTCGCGTCCCGCCCGCGCGGGTGCGAACGCGCACGGGTTCGCTGATGACTTTCAGAGAGGTCGGCTTGCCGCACTTCGCGAGCACCTCGTCCGCCGTCACGCCCGGCTCGACGAGCTTGCTGCCACACCGGAGCGTATCCCCGCGCGCGGCAGGCGCCGCGGTCATGATGAGTCCCACGAACAGTACTGTGGCGATGCAGTGCGATCTCATGCGTGTTCCTCGTAGCAGCTCAGGTCGTGCTTCGTGTGCTGCGGCGCAATCACACGGACATTATGGCGTACGCGCGTGCATGCGGGTACGTTGGCTCTCATGCTGACGGAACGCATCTGGGCGGCGAACAACTATCGTAATTTCCACTATCTGATCGCATGCGCGCAAACCGGCGAGGCGCTCGCGATCGATCCGCTCGTCTGGCGACGCTGTCTCGGTGCGGCGCGCGAGCGCGGCTGGGAGATCACGCAGATCCTGAACACGCACGAGCACGGCGATCACACCGGCGGCAATGCCGGCCTCGTCGGCGCAACCGGTGCGAAGCTGCTCGCCCACGCGGCAGCCGCCTCTCGCATCGGCGGCGTGGACCGCGGCCTCTCGCGCGGCGATGTGATCCGCGTCGGCAGCACGATCGAGCTGGAGGTTCTCGACACGCCGGGTCACACGCTCGCACACGTGTGTCTGTTCGCGCATACGGAAACGCCGTCGCTCTATTGCGGCGACACGTTGTTCAACGCCGGCGCGGGCAACTGCCACAACGGCGGCCATCCGGAAAAGCTTTACGAAACGTTCGTCACCCAGCTCGCGAAGCTGCCGGATGCGACGCGCGTGTATCCGGGTCACGAGTACCTCGCGCGCAATCTCGAGTTCACGCTCGATCGCGAGCCCGGAAACGACGCCGCTGCATCGCTCCTCGAAGAGGCGCGCGCACATGAGCCCGCGCGCGCACGAGTGACGACGCTGGGCGAGGAGAAGCGGATCAACGCGTTCTTCCGGCTGCGGAACCCTACGGTCATTGCGCGCCTGCGGGAGGAATTCCCCGAGATCGGCGAGCGACCGGACGCGAAGACGGTCTTTCTGAAGCTGCGGGAGCTGAGGAATCGATGGTGAGGCTTCCGCCTTCCGGCTTCCGCCTTCCGGTCCGAGGATCACTGCGAGCCTGAAGCGCCGCGTTCTTCTCCGGCCGGAAGGCGGTCGCCGGAAGGCGGTAGCCGCGTCAGCAGATCCACGGCCAGATACGGCTCCCCATCCAGCACGCGCCACACGTGCACGAAGGCGCCGCGGCCGCCATCGTCGTCCGCGACCGTGCCGTATGCGTATGCGAGGTCCGCCGCCGCCGACAGGCCTGAACCTTCGACGACCACCACCGCCGGCGCGGCAGAGTCAGCCGTTCCGAAAGACGTCGGCTCGGCGCCGTCGCGCATGCGCACGGAGAGCGAGTCGGCCCATGCCGCCGCGGTCGCCTCGTACCCGGATGCGCGAGCTGTATTCGCGAAACGCTGCTCCAGTCCCTGGACGTCCAGGCGCAGGCGTCTCAGGCCGTTCGGCTCGTGCATCGTCACGCCGGCTGTCAGACGCGGCGCTTTCGAGCGCTGCGGGTGGCTGATACCCGCGTCGGCAACAGCGCGCCACGCGCCGTCCGCCTCGCGCTGCCAGAGCGTGAGGTAGTGCCCGAACGACTTCGGACGCGCTCCGCGCTTGCCGTAGCTCCACGGCCCGAGCGTGTATCCAAGATCCACGGAGGCAGCGAGCGCTGCCCGACTCGGATACCACTGGAGCATGCCCGGATCCTCCTTGGCAGCGCGCCAATACGCGCGCCCGGACACGGGACCCGGTCGAAAGATGACCCCATCCTCCGCGAGAAACTCGAGGAACGCCGCACGTGTACCGCGTTCGCGTGCGGCGCGCGCGAACGCCTCTTCCTGCAGCACGAGCGTCCCGACGTGAACGGCCTCGCGAGGCTGCTGAGTGATCCCGTGGACGGCCGGCGCCGCGATCAGAACCAGCGACACCCCCAGCGTGACTCCCATGAGTGCGGGACCGGAACGACGAATGCGCTTCACGAGAATTCCACCATGAAACTGGGGCCGAGGTTGCCGCGGTCGCCGCGCCGTCGCAGCATAGCCTTCTCCATATACGACGCGGGAGTTCGACATGCCGACCTTGAGCCGAGTTCTTCTCCTTTCGGCGATTCTCAGCACCGCCGGCGGGGCGTGGGCCGCCGGCGGTGGCTCCACGAGGATGCCCGAGCCCCGGGCGAGCGCGCAGACGCCCGAGCAGCTGGCGAAGTCCGCCTACAACACAGGCGTGCGCGGTGTAAAAAAGGCCGACGAGCTCGCGGCCGGCTCGGCCAGGATGACGGACCCTGTGAAGCAGGAGAAGGCAGCGCGGCGCGCGAACGACGCGTACAAACGCGCGTTGGCGAAGTTCGAGAGCGCGGTGGGCCACGATCCCGGCATGCACGAGGCGTGGAACTACGTCGGTTACGCGAGACGTCAGCTCGGCGACCTCGATGCGGCCCTGGCGGCATACGATCGAGCGCTCGCCATTCAGCCCGGTTACGCGCAGGCCATCGAGTACCGCGGCCAGGCGTATCTCAAGCTCAATCGGCTTTCCGACGCGAAGCAGGCATACCTTGACCTGTACGCCGGCAACCGGCTACTTGCGGACCAGTTGCTGGCGGCGATGCGGGAGTGGATCGGCGCAAACCGCGCCGCGACAGCGGACGCGGCCGGGCTCGATGACTTCGAGAAGTGGGTGCAGGAGCGCGTCGCGATCGCCGGGCAGACGGCCGCGCTCACGCGCGAAGGTACGGCGGCGGCCTGGGATTGAAGGCGCTGCTGATCTTCATCCCGCTGCTCGCGGCTTCGCTTGCCGCGAGCGCTGCGGACACGACCTACGAATGGAAGCTGCCGCGCGGCTTTCCCGTCCCGGCAGTACCCGCCGACAATCCGATGAGCGAAGCGAAGGTCGCGCTCGGGGAGCGGCTGTTTTTCGAGCCGCGCCTGTCGGTCACCGGCCGGCACAGCTGCGCGACCTGTCATGAGCCGGCCCGGGCATTCACGGATGGCCGAAGCGTCGCGCTCGGCGCAACCGGGGAATCGCTGCCGCACAGCGCGATGGCGCTCGTGAACGTCGCCTACAACGCGAGCTTCGGCTGGACCCGCTCCGAGGTCCGCTCGCTCGAAGCGCAGATGCTCGAGCCGCTGCTGAACGAGCATCCGATCGAGCTCGGCGTCAAGGGACGTGAAGCCGCGCTGGTGCGCGAGCTCACGAGCGACGAGACGTACGGCAATGCATTCGCCGCCGCGTTTCCTGGCGAGGATGATCCGGCGACGTTCGGGAACCTCGTGAAAGCCATCGCGGCGTTCGAACGGACGCTGATCTCGGGCGACTCGGCCTTCGACCGTCACGTGTTCGGTGGCAGGCACGATGCGCTGTCTCCAGAGGCACGGCGCGGCATGACGTTGTTCTTTTCGTCTCGCGCGGGTTGCGCGGCGTGTCATGCCGGCTTCAATTTCTCGGGCCACTGGGTGGACGCCGACGGCCCGACCGGCAAGCCGAGCTTCGCCGACAACGGCACCGGCACGCGGCTGCGCGTACCCACGTTGCGCAACATCGCGGTCACGGCGCCGTACATGCACGATGGACGTCTGGCGACGCTCGATGCGGTGCTCGATCATTATGTCGATGCGGCGCGGCGGCGCGGCGCCGATTCGCGTTTGCGCCCGCTCGAGCTTTCGGCCGACGAGCGTCGCTCGCTCATCGCGTTCCTGCACAGTCTCACCGACCCGGAGTTCCTGCGGCGCTATTCGCCCGGAGGCGTCAGCCCGGGCGATGCGTGATCGGAATGTGTCGCGGCTGATCCGGTACCCGGGCGAGCCACGCGCGCACGGCCGGATACGGCGCGAGATCGAGAGTCGCCTCGTGCGCAACGTGCGTGTACGCGTACAGCGCGATGTCGGCGATCGTGTAGCGCTCGCCCACGAGAAAACGCCGTGCGGCGAGCTGCTGCTCCATGACGCCGAGCGCCGCGCGCCCGCGCTCGAGCCGCTGCGGCAACTCGTTGCGCCGAGGTGAATCGGCCGGCAGGTGCTTCAGGATGAAACGCGGCGTCGC
This sequence comes from Gammaproteobacteria bacterium, assembly GCA_052389755.1. Lineage (GTDB taxonomy): Bacteria > Pseudomonadota > Gammaproteobacteria > Steroidobacterales > Steroidobacteraceae > JBQTHP01. The sequence goes on along the minus strand of JBQTHP010000057.1, from coordinate 3,466 downwards.
AACGTACGGCTCGTGGCTGTACTGCTCGAAGAACATCCACTGCAGCACTTGCGCGCGCTCCAGCTCGTCTTCCGGCACGAAAGGCGAGCCATCGGCCAGATACCAGAGGATCGCGTTCGACTCGGCGAGATACTCGCCGTCCTCGAGCTCGATCGTCGGGATGCGCCCGTTCGCGTTCTTCGCGAGAAATTGCGGTGTGCGCGTCCCGCCCTTCAGGATGTCCACCTCTACCCAGCGATATCTGCGACCGAGAAGCGCCAGGATCAGACGGACCTTGTAGCCGTTGCCCGAGTCGAGATAGTCGTAGAGCGTGAGCATGGGAAGAGTATACGGTCAGCTCGTCAGAGCTGGATCACATCGATGCGCAGCCCGGCCGGGCTCGTCACCGAAGCCATCGGCCCCTCGCCGAGGATCGACTGTACGCTGCCGTGATCGGCGATTCCGGCTGCGCGGCCGCGAGCGAGGATCGGGGCGATGTCGGACACCACGTAGGTGACGCTGATGAGCCCGCGCGCCGGTGGAATCGCGCGTGGGTAGAGGTCGCGGCCCTCCGCACCTACGTAGTGGACGAGCTCCAGGCGGCCGAAGCGGCTGTCGCGCGCACCGACGACGCTCACATCGAATTCCGCTTCGGGTCCCGCCACGCGGTACTGCTCGAGGAGGTCGAGACTGAGCACGTCACGGAGAAACGCCGCTTCGCGTTCGTTGTCGGAGGTCACGGCGATCATTCGCGCCGCGGCGCCGTAGCCTTTCGGACTCACCGTCTCGGGCATCTCCGGCAGCTCGCGAAATACGAGATCGAGCCCGTCGTGAGCCCGCATGCTTGCTTCGTAGACGGTGTCCGCGTTGATCTGGAGCGTCGCGACCTTCGAGACGGTGGGATGACCGGCGGCGGCGAGCTGCGCGTGCCTCGCAGCGATATACCGGACGGCGATGACGATGCCCTTCGGGACCAGGTCGGTCGGCGCCGCGCCTTCGCGTACGGCGTCGCCGGGTCGCGCGAAACGCACGAGGTGCACACCGCCGTCGATCATGCCCGGCGTATTGAGGAGCGCCTGATCGACGATCGCGTCATCGGGCAAGCCCCACACTCGCGCAAGGCCGGGATCCTTCCCCTCCCGCCGACGCGCGATCTCCATGCCGAAACGGTCTACCCACAAGTCGAGCGCCTGCTGCATGTCACTGACGCTCACGACGACGTAAGCGTACGCGCGCGCGGAAGGCCCTTTGATCGCTGCGGTCGAGGCGCGGTCGACGTTGGCAGCGCTGCAGGCCGCGAACACGAGTGCCGCGGCGGCGGTAGCGAGCAGCTTGCGCATGCCGGCGATCATGGCCTTGCCGCTCGTTGGCAGTCAAAATGAGGCCAATGGGTTCGCTCTTCTATCGTCGCTGCTTCATCGTCGCGACGATCGCGGCGCTCGGTTTCGGGCTGGTGCGCGTTCTCGAGCCGTTCTGGGGCGCGCTCGGGTGGGCGGCGTTTCTCGCGTTCATGCTCTACCCGCTGCACGAGCGACTCACGCGAACCCTCAAGGGACGCGCCAGCCGTTCAGCCGGAATCATCACGGCGCTGACGCCGTTCGTCATCATCGCTCCGCTTGCGATTCTCGGGCTCGTGTTCGCGCGCCAGGTCGGCACCATCGTCGAATACCTGCGCGGTCTGCGGATCGATACGTATCCGGAGCTCGTCGCGCGCATCGAGAGCTATCGCCTCATCGGTCCGCTCGCCCGCTGGATTCGCGCGAACGTCGCGATCACCACCGAGCAGGTGCAGGGCTGGCTGGTCGATGGCGCACAGGCGATCGTGAAGTCGCTCGCCGCAGCAAGCGGCAACGTGGTGCTCGGATTCGTCGGCACGCTGATCGGGTTCTTCCTGATGCTCTTTCTGCTGTTCTTCCTGCTGCGTGATGGCCACGCCGGTTTCGAGCGCCTGTCGCGACTGATCCCGCTGGAGCCGGCACGCCGCGAGCGGCTCATCGATCATCTGGCGAGCGTAGTGCGCGCGGTCGTGTACGGAACGGTCGCGACCGCGCTCATTCAGGGAACGCTCGTCGGCGTCGGCTTTGTGCTCGCGGCTCTGCCGTCACCAGTGGTGTTCGGCGTGCTCGCCGCCATCGCCGCGTTCGTTCCCGCGGCCGGGACCGGCCTCGTGCTCGTGCCCGCGGTCATTTACCTCGCGGTCGCGGGCCGGGTCGGCGCCGCGGTGTTCCTCGGCATCTGGAGCGTCATCGTCGGAATCTCGGACAATTTTCTGCGGCCGATCCTCGCGGCGCGCCACGCGCCGGTATCGACCGTCGCCGTGTTCGTCGGAGTGATCGGCGGCATCGCTGCGTTCGGCTTTCTTGGCATCGTGCTCGGCCCGGTACTGCTCAGCTTGATCGTGGAGCTCCTCCGCTTCGCGGAGGAGCCGGCTCGGACGACCCAGACGACTAAGACGTCTTAGACGGCCGGAGAAAGAGCGCTTTGCCATACGCCGGGCGGTAGCCCTCTTGCTAGAATCCGCCGCCCCAATGGATCTCTCCCCCATCCTGAGCCCGCTCAACGATGCACAGCGCGAGGCGGTCACCGCGCCGATCGGCGCCGTGCTCGTGCTCGCCGGCGCCGGCAGCGGCAAGACGCGCGTGCTCACGCATCGCATCGCGTGGCTCATTCAGGTTGAGAACACATCGCCCCACAGCGTCCTCGCGGTCACGTTTACCAACAAGGCTGCCGGCGAGATGCGCGGGCGCGTGGAGAACCTTCTCGGCTTTCCAGGCCGGGCGCTCTGGATCGGCACCTTTCACGGCATCGCGCATCGCCTCCTGCGCCTGCACTGGCGCGAGGCGGGCCTCGTGCAGGGATTCCAGATACTCGATTCCGAGGATCAGCTTCGGCTCATCAAGAGGATGCTGAAGGCGCAGGGCCTCGACGAGACGCGCTGGGTGCCGCGCGAGATCCAGTACTTCGTGAACTCGAACAAGGACGAGGGCCTGAGGCCGAAGGATCTTAAGGACCGCAACGATCCGACGCGCCGGCAGCTCATCAAGCTGTACGCCGACTACGAGGAAGCGTGCGCACGTGCAGGCGTAGTCGATTTCGCCGAGCTGCTGCTGCGCGCGTACGAGATGTGGAGCGACCGGCCGGAGCTTCTTCGCCACTATCGGACGCGGTTTCGCCACGTGCTCGTCGATGAGTTCCAGGACACCAACGCGATCCAGTACGCGTGGATGAAGCTGCTGGTCGGCGGCGAGGGCGCGCCGTTCGCGGTAGGCGACGACGATCAGTGTCTGGCTGCGGGAACGCCGGTGACAATGGGCGACGGCTCGAAAAAACCCATAGAGGCCGTCCTGCCGGGTGAGCAGGTCATGTCCAGCTATGGATGCGGCGACTTTCGACCTGCCAAGGTGACCGATAAGTTCGTCAAGCAACGTCGAGGGCGGATGATCCGTCTGCACTTGCACTCGGGGAGGGTCATCACAAGCACGCCCGA
>JBQTHP010000056.1:0-18832 GCA_052389755.1 Gammaproteobacteria bacterium | reverse complement strand
CGAGGGCGTTCGCACTCGCCGTCGGCACGATGCTCGGCGCTGTGTCGAGCAGCGGATGGGCGGCCGAAAAATTCGACCGCGGATTCCTCGACAAGCAGGGCGAGGAGATCGAAGTATTCATTCGCCTTGCGACGCCATCCGTTTCCGAACTGAACGCCGCATCGCTTGCGGCGACGGGCGCGATGGCGAGCCGTGCCGCGCAGGTCGAACAGGCGAGGCGAGTCGACGCCGAGCAGGCTGCGTTTCGCAGCAACCTGGGCTCCTACAACGCGACGGAGCTCTCGCGCCAGCGAGTGGGAGCCAACGGCTTCCGCGTCAGCGTGCCGGCTGGGCAAGTCGAAGCGCTCAAGGCGCTGCCCGGAGTGATCTCGATCGGTCGCGTGGAAAAGCACGAGATCGACAACGTCGAGAGCGTTCCGTGGATCGGCGCGGTCCGGGCGGCGACGGAGCTCGGTCTGCGAGGCGACGGCATCAAGATCGGCATCATCGACACGGGCATCGACTACACGCACGCGAACTTCGGCGGGCCGGGCACGGTTGCCGCGTTCAACGCCAACGACAAGAACATCATCGAGGCGGGCACTTTCCCGACCGCCAAGGTCAAGGGCGGAACCGATTTCGCGGGCCCCACCTATAACGCGAACGTCGCCGGCAGCGTGCCGGCGCCGGATCCGGATCCGCTCGACGGCAACGGACATGGCAGCCACGTCGCGGGATCGGCCGCGGGTTTCGGCGTGGCGAGCTCGATCGGTGCGGGTGTTGCACCGAACGCCGAGCTGTATGCGCTCAAGGTATTCAGCGACGGCGGCGGCTCGACCAACCTCACCTCGCTCGCGATCGAGTGGGCAATGGACCCGAACGCTGACGGCGACATGAGCGATCACCTCGACGTGATCAACATGAGCCTGGGTTCGCCGTTCGGCGAGCCGGCCGATCCATCGGCGATCTCTTCGTCGAACGCGGCAGCCGTCGGCATCATCGTCGTCGCCTCCGCGGGCAACGAAAGCAACGTGCCCTACATCACCGGCGCGCCGGCCGTCTCTCCCGAGGCGATTTCCGTCGCGGCCAACGTGCCCGGGGGGCGCAATTTCGCCACGGTGAACGTCACCGCGCCGGCCGCAGTCGCCGGCGCCAAGTTCAACGAAGAAGGCACCTCGCCGTCGCGCGTTTCGGCCGTCGCACCGCTGTCGGACATCGTGGTCGAGGCAGATCCTCTGCTCGGTTGCGGACCTCTCGCAAACGCGGCGGAAGTGAGCGGCAACATCGTCCTCATGCAGCGCGGTGTCTGCACGTTCCAGCTGAAGAGCGCCAATGCGCGCGCAGCCGGCGCACGCGCGGTCATCATGGTCAACAGCGTCGCCGGTGATCCGATCACCATGGGCGCGATCACCGCGTTGATTCCGGGCGTCATGATCAGTCTCGAGAGCGGAACCCCGATCATTTCGCAGGCCACCACCGCGGCTGCCACGACTCCCGTGCAAGTCACGTTGGGATTCGGTCCAGATGCCACGAAGCAGGACCGCATCGCGGGCTTCTCCTCGCGCGGTCCCGGCCACACCGGTTCGGGCTTCAAGCCCGATCTGTCGGCACCCGGCGTCGGCATCGTTTCGACCGGTCGGGGCACGGGCACGGGCTCGCTCAACATCCAGGGAACCTCGATGGCCGCACCGCACGTCGCGGGCGCGGCGGCCCTGCTCCGCGAGCTGCATCCGAAGCTGTCAGTGAGCGGCATCAAGGCGCTGCTCCAGAACTCGACCGAAGACGGCAACGCCTCGGGCGATACGAGCCTGGCGCGGCATGGCGTCGGCGCGGTGCGCGTCGATCGCGCGGCGAGACTGACGAGCTTCGCAAGCCCGGGCGGCGTGTCCTTCGGACGGGTAAATCCGGACGAGACCACCACCGTCGAGCGAGAAGTGCGGCTCACCAACATGTCCAACCGCAATCGCACGTTCAGCGTCACGCACGTTCCACGTGCGACCTATCCCGGCGTCACGGTGAGCTGCCCGAAGAGCGTCAAGGTCGACAAGCGCGACAGCGAAGAGCTCGAGCTGCGCCTGCGGTTCGACCCGAGTGCAACCGCGGCCGCCAATGTGTTCGATAACGCCTCTGTCAGCCAGAGCGAAGTCGACGGCTGGTGCGTCCTCAGCGACGGCACGGACACCTTGCGCGTGGGCTACCTCGCGGCCGTGGATGCGGCATCGGATCTGGAGTTGGATGCGAAAGGGGCCTCGGGCATCCGCATCGAGAACGATGGACCGGCGGTCGGCTTCGCCGAAGGCTTCACTTTCGTGGCCAGCGGCGGCACGGGCGCGGACCGGACCTACAGCTCCATCAAACATCTCGGCGTACGCACGGGCATGCTCGCCGGCTTCCCGATCATGGAGCTCGGCATCGCGGTCGACCGCAGGTATGAGCACGTTTCCAATCTCGACATCGACATGTTCCTGGATGTCGACGGAAACGGCACCGACGACGTTCGCCTCGCGGCGCGCGACCGCTCGGCGTTCCAGAACGTAGCCCCGGGCACGTACGCCGTGGCGCAGTTCATCGTCGGGGGCGGCGGGTTCCTGGACTGGATCAATCTGGGCGGCTGGGACTTCAACGACAGCGTGCTGATGCTGCCGTTCACCCTGGAGGCCGGCGGTGGTCTGGTGCCCGACAGCTTCACGTATCGCCTCGTACTCTCCGATCGACAGGGCAACACGGACGTGCAGACGGGTTCGATCAATCTCGCCAACGAGATCGTTCCGGACCTCAACGGCTTTGGCCTGGCGAACGACGAGTCGGTCAACATTGCGAACACCGGCCCGAAAGGCAAGGTGCTCTGGCTCTTCCCGAACAATCGGGAGAAGGACCAGGCAGCCGTTGCGACGCTTGGGTCGGATGATGATGATGAATGACGACGACGATTGACGTGATCGTCTGATCGTTCATCGACGCGAGCAGGGCCACGGAAACGTGGCCCTGTTCGTTTCTGCGCGGCTACTGTGCCTCGATCGGCGGGCACGGAATAGTTCGCTGCGAATCCGTGTGATACGTATAGAGCTGTCCGCCGCGGGCCAATGCCAGCCGGAACCCCGCCACACTGCTCGCCGGCGTGCGCGGCTTCGACGCTTCGCCCGCGGCCGGGGAGCATCCGAGCTTCTCGTCCGGCCACGTCATCGACTCGACGTCCTGTAAGCGGATCTCGCTCAGTGGTGCACCGAGACGCGCGGCGAGATCCTTCCGCGCCTTCTCCACCAGCATCTGCATATCCGGCGCGCGATAGCCCCCGGCCGCGTTCTTGGCCCTGCCGGTGTCCAATCGCTGCATGCAGACGACGGCCGTTTCACCCGCGACGTGCACGGTGTGCGTGCGCCCGTCATCGCCGGCGAATCGCAGCGCGTAACCGGCCGTGATCACCTGCAGATACTGCATACGCGGCTGGCGGCAGCCGAGGCTCGAATCCGGCCATTCGGCGGGCTCGCTCGAGACCAGGTGCAGATCTGCGGAAATTCCGGCCTCCGCGAGCGCTTTGCGCGCGCGCTCGACTACCTCGGGCGGCGTCGTCGAGGCTGGCGCTGCTTGTGCCGCGGGCGGCGCGCTCCACGAGCACACCACGAGCGCTATCAGGCCGGCAACAGTTGCGGCGGCCGTGGTCGATGTCGTTCGCATCCTATCGCTCCGTGCTTGGTCACAAAGCCGTACCGCCGGCGGCGCCCTCGCGGCTCGCCGTGGGCATCTTCATCCCGCAGGCATCCCACAGCGCCGTCCAGAAAGGCGAAAGCAGGTGCGCGGGATCACCATCGAGATCGGTGAGCCGCATCTGCACTCGCACCATCGGCTCGAGGCAGCGCGGCCGCTCATCCTCGCGCATGCCTGGCACTGCGAGGATCGCACCCGTCACGCGCGCCACGCCGGCGATCAGAATGACGTCGCCGCGAATCTGCAGCGGCCCGCGCGCGAAGGCCATGTAATACGTGAGCGTCTGCTCGAACGTCGCGCGCAGCGCCGTCCAGGACATGACGAGATTGCGCGGGGCGGCCGCCTCCTGCCGCAGCAGCGCGCGATTCAAACCCCAGAGCTCGCCGGTGCGGAAGAGCTGCGTGATGCGATCGGCCACCACGGTCGGATGGCTTCCCTCGAACGCAATGGCGACGAGGCCGCGCTCGTTCGGGATGCGGCGCGTCAGCAATCCGCTCCCGAACGTCTCGAGCGACGGCTCGCCGTGCGCAAGATCGGTGATATCGGCGCGCGTGAGGCTCAGCGCGTTCGTCGGCAGCAAGCGCAGCCACGCGGTCGGTCCGTCGTGCCAGTACACGCGCTCGTTGAAACGGCCTTCGAGATCCCGCGAGCGCGTGCGGGCGAGCTCGAACGCCGCGATGTCGCCGAAGACGTGCGCATCCATCGGCGCCGCCGCATGGTGGACGTGAGCCGCGGCACCAGCACTTTCGGGGCGTTTCTGCAGCGCCAGTCGCAGCGTCTCGGTGAGCCCCGCGGTGAGCTCGGCGAGCTGCCGCTCGCGCTCGAGCGGCGTGGCGTGCGGCCGCAGGTTGTACCGCACCGGCACGTTTCGGTGGCGCAGGTCGAAGGGAAGGTCGTCGGGATGGCCGAAGTGCTCGTTCATGATGCACACGATCACCTCCGGCCCGCGCGCCGCGAGCGCGAAGCCGAGCTCTATCAGCACGTTCGAGTTCGGAATGCCGCGTTGGCGCCGCCCGACGTTCGTCGCGACGATCGTGAGGTCCATCGCGCACACGCTCGATGCCTTGATCTTCTCGAGGATCGTATCGGCGATCGGCGCCATGCCGGGGACGCCGCGCACGTCGCGGTCGAGCACGAGGCCTTCGTCGGCGGACACCAGCTCGAGATCCAAATTGAGCGCGCGCACCGCCGCATCGAGTGCGCCCGCGATGAAATCGCGATTCGCGTCGTGCGGCGTTTCGCTCTGCCATGCGTAGAAAACGGTGCGCATCGCCACTCCTCATCCCTATGACTTTGCGCGACCCCCCAGGGTTCTTTACGCCGAAGGCCCCCGCGCGACAACCGCGTGCCGCCGAGCGGTCGGCGGGTGTAGAGTCGAACGATATGGTCGCCTCGAAATACGACATATTCCATGGTGCCCTCGCGCTGAATCACGCGGATCGCGCCGAGCTCATCGAGCTGCTGATCAACAGTCTCGACACGCAGGTGGACGGCGGAGTCGAGGAGGCGTGGCGGCAGGAGATCGAGCGGCGTGGCCGCGAGCTCGATTCGGGGACCGTGCAAAGCGTGCCCTGGGAGTTCGCTCGCGACCGCCTCGCTCGCGCGTCGCGTGGCTGAGATCCCCGTGCGGCTTCATCCGCTCGCCGCGGACGAGGCCGACAGCGCTCGCCTGCACTACCGCGCCCACAGTGCGCGGGTTGCGGAGGCTTTCGTCGCGGAGCTCGATGCGACGGTCGCGGCCATCGCGGATGGCGCGCGCCGCTGGCCGCGCCTCTACGTGCGATTTCGCCGCTATCCGATGCGGCGATTCCCGTTCAGCGTGGTGTACGTGGAGCGCGCGAATTGCGTCGAGATCACCGCGATCGCGCATCATCGCCGGCGGCCCGGGCGTCGCGCTTAGTCCGCGGCCTCTCCGGAGTCGGCGTTTGCCACGCTGATAACCGGGTTGGGCACCGTAAAGTAAAACGTCGCGCCGTGCCCCGGCACGCTCTCGGCCCAGATGCGCCCGCGGTGCGCCTCGACGATTCCCTTCGCGATGGCGAGTCCGAGGCCAGCGCCGTCGCCTGAGGTTCGATTTGCCTGCGAGAAGCGATCGAAGAGGTGGGGGAGCCTGTGGGGCGAAATGCCGCGGCCGGTGTTCTCCACGGAAATCTGCACGTGCCTGTCGATCGGGCGGGCACGCAAACTCACCTGCCCACGCCGCGGAGTGAGCTTCAGAGCATTTCCGACGAGGCTCGACAGCACCTGCATCAAGCGGTCCCGATCCCCGATCACCGTCGCTATTCCCGGTGACACCTCGCACGTGACCGAGACCTCGCGCTCGCGCGCCGCCGGCTCGAATTGCTCGCACGTCGCGTCGAGCAGGGAACGCACCTCGAGCTGCATGTGCTCGACGACGAATTTCCCCAATTCGATTCGCGTCACATCGAGAAGATCGCGGATCAGACGCTCCATGCTCTGCGCCGAGCGCTGCATGACGGCGAGCACCTGCGCGCGCTGATCGTCCGTCAGCGCCACCTTCAGCATCGTCGCCGTACTCATCATGATCGCGTGCAGCGGAGTTCGCAGGTCGTGAGTGACCATGTCGAGCATCTCGTCGTGTTGCCGGGTCGCGCGCGCCGCCTGCGCGCGCGCCTCACGCTCCCCGGCGAGCAGGCGCTCGCGCTCGGTGATGTCCGCGAGCGTAGCGACGAAACCCGCCAGGCGACCCTCGATCCAGATCGGTGCCGCGCGGCCGCTGACCCGCACGACGCTGCCGTCGCCGTGAACAAAACGATATGTCGCGGCCCACGGCTGGCCGGTGCTCGCAGCCTCGTACCACGTGGTGGCGATGCGCTCCCGATCTTCGGGATGAACGGCCCGCAGCCAGCCATCGCCGGCCGCTTCAGCCAGACTGATGCCGTGCAGCTCCTCGCTCTTCGGGCTGTAGAAAACCGGGTTGCCCTTGAGATCCATGATCGTGATCCCGAGCGGCGACGCTTCCATGAGCGCGCGCAGCCGCGCCTCGCTGCTGAGCAACCTGGCCTCGAACTGCTTGTACTCGGTTATGTCGGTGTTGGTGCCGAACCAGTGCGTGATGCGCCCCTCGCTGCCGCGCACCGGCAGCGCGCGGGCGAGGAACCAGCGGTACTCGCCGTCCTTGCCGCGCAACGGGAAGGCGTCGAGCCACGGCTCGCCGGTCGCGAACGAGCGGTGCATGCTGGCGACGACGCGCGAGATGTGATCCGGATGGTGCGCACGCCGCCAACCCCAGCCGCGCATCTCATCCGGCCCCAGGCCCGTGAAGTCGTACCAGCGGCTGTTGAACCAGAAGACCCAGCCATCGGCGCGTGCGATCCACACCATCTGCGGAATCGCATCCGCAAGAGTCCGGAACTGCTCCTCGCTCTCCGGGAGCTTGATCTCGGACAATTGGTCTTCTGCCCGCCGCCCCCGCTTTGCCGGGGTGCGCCGCTCAGGGAGATGCTTCTCGCGAACGCTTTGCTGCTCTGGGGCTCGATCCATGAACAGAGTACTTGCGAGGCGGGCGACCGTGTGAGGGGAGCGTAGTCGTGCTGCCAGACCGCATCAAGCTAAGCAGGCCGCGTTCCCGACAAGCGCGAACACGAGCTTTGCCGCAGTCACCATCGCCGCACCGGCACCGTAAAGTGAAAGGTGGTGCCGCGGCCCAGCTCACTTTCTGCCCAGATGCTGCCACGGTGCGCTTCGACGATGCCTTTGGCGATCTGCAGGCCGAGCCCGGCGCCGGCCGATGATGTGCGATCCGCCTGCCAGAAGCGATCGAAGATGTGCGGAAGACTGTCAGGGTGGACGCCGGGACCGGTGTCTTGCACCGAGACGTGAATATTGTCGTGATGCAGTCGTGCCCGCACGCTCACGCGCCCCTGCGGCGGCGTGAACTTCAGGGCATTCGAGACGAGATTCGACAGTACCTGCCCCAGGCGGTCGCGGTCGCCCACCATTACCGGCACGTCGGGCGCCACGTCGCAACCAGCGTGATCTCATGTTCGCGAGCCGCGACTTCGAACTGCTCGCAGGTCTCATCGAGCAGCGGCGCCAGGTGAAAGCGCGTGCGCCGGATGGCGAAAGTGCCCGCCTCGATGCGCGTCACGTCGAGCAGGTCGCGGATCAGCCGATCCATGCTCATCGCGGAGCGCCGCATGATCTCGAGCTGTCGAGTCGGCTCGTCATCGGGCGGTAGAATCTTCATCATCGCTGCCGCAGACAGGGCGATGGCGTTCAGGGGATGGCGCAGGTCGTGTGCCACCACCGCCAGATAACCGCGGTGCTCGGCAATGTCTTCGACGATCGCGACGAAGAACACCGGATCGCCATTCCCGTGCGCCATCGCGGACATCGTGAGACGGCGTCGTGCGGGCGAGCCATCGGCGCGCACGAGCCGTATGGCCTGGCGATAGCTGCGGATCTTGCCCAGGGCCAGCTGCTGGTTCAGCGCCATGCAGTGCGCGACGTCGTCCGGATGCGTGATCTGCTGGAGAGTGCGCGCGAGCAGGTCGTCACGCGTGTAGCCCAGAGTGCTGCACAGGTGCACGTTGGCGAGCAGAAAGCGCCCATCGAGCCCGATGTGCGCGATGCCGATCGGCGCAAGATCGATCGTCGCGCGAAGCCAGTCGGCACCGGGCGAGGACGCGACCGTGTCGCTGCCGGTGTGGGGCTGCCCACCGGTCCGCTCCATGCAATTCCCCTTCGCCACGCAAGCTTTGGCGTAGCAGAAAGGTAGATGCGCGTTGGAGACGCGGCAAGCTGTCGCCGCCCACGTACATGACGCCAATCAGCGACCATGTCATTCGGCAGGCCGAAGCCAAGCGTGAGCGAGTGTCGTGCACCTCTGCCGGAGCTTGTCCGGCTGACACGCTGACGGAGATCTTCGTGAGGTCGTTGCGCATCCCCTCAAAGGACGTCTTGAACAGGCGATTGGCAGCTTCGCGCGCCGCATCCTTGGCTAGCTTCTCGAGGTCGTTCTGCACGCCGATGATGTTGAGATCGCCGATCGCCACGCTCAGCGAGTCGGGGTCCTCGTTCCACCGCACGCGGCAGAAGCCCTGCGTGTCGAAGCTGATTATCGGGCGCGCCTCGAGATGAGACGCGCATGGAAACATCGAATACCGTCGCCCGGAACGCGGCGACCGCGGACAGCAAGAATGCCGGGGCTATAATGAAAATCCATTACGTTTGGCCGGCCCGGGAAACGCGGCGGGCGATGGCATGGCGGCGGGCGACGACAGGATAACGATCTTCATACCGACTCTCGCGACGCCCGCTCGCGTGCCGTACCTGCGGACCGCGGCCGAGAGCGTCCGCGCCCAGTCGGACGTGGATGTGCGCATCGTGGTCATTGCCAATGGCCCGGGTTGCGAACCGGAAGCGCTCGCGTCGCTCGAGCATGACCTGCACGCAAAGCTGATTCGGCGCGTTGCGACCGGATTCCCGGCGGCGCTCCGGGCCGGACGCGAGGCCGTGGAGACACCGTTCTTCGGCGAACTCGACGATGACGATGAACTGCTGCCCGGCACACTCGCGAGGCGCCTTGACGAAATGCGTCGCGATACTGCTCTCGCTGTGGTCGTTTCGAATGGCGTTCTGCGCGGCGACGGTCACGACGTGGCGAGCATCGCGAACATCGAGGCCGTGCGGCGCGATCCGATGCGCTCGCTCCTTGAGAGCAACTGGCTCTTGCCCGGATCGGCCTTGTTTCGCACGGATGCCGTGCCCGCCGACTGGTTTGCCTCGATTCCCCGCTGCCTGGAATGGACCTATCTGGGTTTGCTGCTGTCGCGTCGCTGCCGGATCGGATTTCTCGCGGAACCCGGGGTCGTGCATTACGAACATCGCCCATTTTCGACCTACGATTCGCGCGACTGCCGCGTCGAGCGCGTGCGCGCACTGGAAGCGTTGTTGTCGCTGGAGCTTCCTGGTGATGTGAAACGGCGGATTCGGAGGAAGATCGGCGATGCGTGTCACGATCTGTCGCACATGTACCTGAATGACGGCGATCGGCACATGGCGTGGCGCCACCATCTCCGCAGCCTCGCGTATCCGGGCGGTTGGCGTTTCCTTGCCCATACGCGCCATCTCTGCAAATGACCACACCGACCCGCATCCTGTTTCTCGAAATAGACGCCGGCGACAAGGTGCTGATCCAGCGTTGGGCCGCGGAGGGCGCTATGCCGACGCTGCGCGGCCTGTTCGAGAAGGGCCTCGTGGGCGACACCATGAGTCTGGCCGGTTTCTTTGTGGGAGGGATCTGGCCATCGTTCTACACAGGCGTGTCGCCAGCGCGCCATGGCATCCACAGTCTGGTGCAGTTGAAGCGGGGCACGTACGAGTTCTTCCGCTGTTACACCGGTGAGAACATCAAACGCGAACCATTCTGGAATTACCTGAGCCGAGCAGGCCGGCGCGTCGCCGTGCTCGACGTGCCGCTTTCGGCCGTCTCGAAGGAGATCAACGGCATCCAGTCGGTCGAATGGGGCTCACATGACGCGAACTACGGTTTCCGCGCTTGGCCACCGGCGTTCGAAGCGGATGTCCGGGAGCGCTTCGGCCTGCATCCGTTCGCGGAATCATGCAACGAAGGCGGGCGCACGGCAGCGGATTTCATCGCCATGCGCGACCGGCTGGTTGCGGGCGTGCAAAAGAAGGCCGCGCTCACGAGGCATTATCTGGCGCAAGGCGGCTGGGATTTCTTCGCGCAGGTATTTACCGAAAGCCATTGTGTCGGCCATCAATGCTGGCATCTGCATGACGTGAGGCACCCCGGCCACGATGCGGACCTGACCGCGCGCGTCGGCGATCCAATGCGCCACGTGTATGTCGCGATTGACAAGGCCATCGGCGCGATCGTCGCCGACGTGGCGGACGATACCGTGGTGGTCGTGCTCTGCGGCCACCGCATGTCGCACAAGCGCGGCGCCCAGTTTCTTCTGCCGGAGATCCTGGCGCGATTGGGTGTCGCCGTCCTGCGTGCGCCGAAGAGCCCGGATGCCGTTGACCGCATTGACGCGGCGCTCACCTGGGGATGGCAACGTTTGCCCGCGGCGCTGAAGGCCGGATTGACCGGCGTGCGCGCTACGCTGCGCCGATGGATCGATGCGCGCAACAGCGATGCGATATTGGTATCGCCACTGGATGCCGCCCGAAGCCATTGCTTTCTGATGGACAGTGGCTTCCCGGTGAGCGGTCTGCGCCTCAACCTCGGCGGGCGGGAGCCGCGGGGCCTCGTCAAGCCCGGTGCGGAGGCGGACAACTTTTGCGAGCAGTTGACCAGGGACCTGCTGGCCCTGACCGAGGCCGAGTCGGGCGTACCCATGATCACGTCGGTGCAGAGAACGCGCGACCTCTACGACGGCGAGTACCTCGATCTGTTGCCGGACCTGCTGGTCGAATGGAGCGATGACGTGATTCTTGGCAGCGCGACCTGCGGCAATCCTGAGGGAAGCGTTATCCGTATCCGGTCTCCGACGCTCGGATTGATCGAGGGTGTGAACCGCTATTGCCGCACCGGCGATCACCGGCCCGAAGGGGTGTTCGTCGCCAGGGGGGCCGGTATCGTCCCGGGACGACTGGATCGCACCGTTTCGATCATGGACTTTGCGCCGACGTTCTGCGCATTGCTTGGTGTCGAAATGCCGGACGTGGACGGAGCACCCATTCCCGAGCTTACCCGCGCGGCCGCTCTCAGTCCGCCGACTTGCGCTTGAGTGCTTCGTGCGTGCCCGTTTGATCGCGGCAGTTGAACCAGTACTCCTCGACGATGAAGGACTGCACCACTCCGAGTCGAAGGTAGTGCTGCTGAAGCGACGTCGGAAGATCGTGGAAGTCGCCGATCGTGCCCCGGCAGTTCGATGCTGCACAGGCGCATTCCATCGTCCAGCGCCGTTCGCTCATCGTCGTCGAGTAGTCGTAGCAGATTTCCTCGCCCGCGCTGATGTCGCCGAGCGCGACGAGTATCCGGTCCGAACGCAGCCCGGCGTTCGGCGTGCAACTGTGGTTCACGACGCGGCTGCGAACGTCGAGATCGAGGTAAGTCCAACGCCCCAGCTGCAGCGGATAGCACTCGTCCCGCCCGCTGGCCAGAACTTCCTCCAGGTGCAGCACCTGGCCGGTAAAGACGATGATCCTGGTGCCGGCCGGAATGTTCGCGGCCGCGAACAGACCGAGCCCATGCGGGCTCTTCGCAACACGGACGGACGCGCGCGTGTCGGCTGGCATCAGCTGAACCTCGCGAGCAGCACCAGCGAGCCGACGGCCATGAGAACCCCGACGACTTCGTATGCGTGGAGGGTCTCTCTGAGCACGAGCGAGCCTACGAGGGTGAGCAGGAGGATCGTCGTGACCGAGTAAACGATACCGATCTCCGTGAACGAAAGATGTCGCATCACGTAGACCCATCCGCCGGCCATGCCGGCATACACCGTGAGTCCCACCCAGAACCACTTCGACTGCATGCTCTGTGCGTGATCGCTCGAGAGCTTCAGAAAGTAATCTGCCAGCACGCCGATCGCGGCGAGCAGAGCGGCAACCAACAGTGCGGTCTGCTTCACGGACATGGCGACTCAGCCTGCAGCCGCGCGTGCGCGGATGAAGGTACGCAGATAGGCTTCCGCTTCCTCCGCCGGCATCGGTCGCGCCAGGTAGAAGCCCTGCGCTTCGTCGCAGTGCTGTGACTGCAGCACGCTCAACTGCTTGTAGTCCTCCACGCCCTCGGCCGTGACGCGCAGATTCATGCTTTGCGCCATGGAGATGATCGCGGCAGCGATCGTGCGATCCTTCTTTACGGTGTCGATGCTGCTGATGAACGAGCGGTCCATCTTCAGCCTGTCCACGGACAGCTCCTTCAGATGATTCATGCTCGAGTAGCCCACGCCAAAATCGTCTATCGCGATCTGAACGTTCAGTGCCTTGATGCGATCGAGCATCTGACGCGCACGATCGATATTCGCGATCAGCGCGCCTTCGGTGAGCTCCAGCTCGAGAACGCTCGGATCGAGCCCGCTTCGTTGCAAGGCATACGCGACGCGCTCGATGAAGTTCGGCTGCGCGAGCTGAACCGCCGAGACGTTCACTGCCATCCGCTCGAGGGGCAGTCCGGCATCGAGCCACGCACGCGCTTGCGCGCAAGCCGTGTGCAGTACCCAGTCACCGATCGTGTCGATGAGCCCGCACTCCTCGGCTACCGGAATGAACTCCAGCGGCGGAACGTGGCCCAGCTCCGCGTTGTTCCAGCGCAGCAGCCCCTCCATTCCACAGACGCGTCCGGATCTCAGATCGATCTGCGGTTGATAATGCAGGGAGAACTCGCACCGATCGATCGCGCCGCGCAGCTGACCCTCCATGGTCAGGCGCTTGAGCGACGTGGCGTTCATCTGGGCGTCGTAGTACTGCACCTTCGTGCGCCCGTCGCGCTTCGCGAAGTACATCGCAAGGTCGGCGTTACGCAGCAGAGTCTCTTTGTCGTCGCCATCGCTGGGATACATCGCGATCCCGATGCTCGCCGTGACGAAGAGCTCGTGTCCGCCGGCCTGCATCGGTGCCGCAAGGGCCTTGGCGACGCTCGCGGCCACCATCGCCGCGTCCTTGGGCTCCGCGGTTTCCGGCAGCAGAACCAGAAATTCATCGCCGCCCATCCGCGCCAGCTGGTTGGTCATGAGTGCAGCCGGGCCCGCGTGCCGCGTGGCCTCGCGCAGGCGATGCGCCGTGGCCTTCAGGATCTCGTCGCCTACGCTGTGACCGAGCGTGTCGTTGATCCGCTTGAAGTTGTCCAGATCGATGAACAACACCGCCATCCGACGCGCGTGCCGCTTCGCAAGGGCAATCGCCGTCGACATCTGTTCGCGCATCAGGTCCCGGTTGGGCAGCCCGGTCAGCGAATCGAAGTACGCGAGCTGCTGCACATGTGCTTCGGCGCGCGCCTTGCGTCCGAGTGCCACGGCCAGCTGGCGGACCTCATGGGCGTGAAACGGTTTCTGCAGATAGAAGAGCCTCTCTGCCGGCGGGATTCGCCCGGAGAGCTCCTCCGGATCGAGGTCTGAATACGCGGTCGCGATGACCATGTGAACGCCCGGATCCATCGCCCGGATCTGAGTGGCCGCCCAGGCTCCGTCCGGTCCCGGCGGCATGCGCATGTCCAGGAAGACGACGTCGAAGTGCCGGCCGCTATCCAGACACGCGCGGAAGGCCTGCACTGCTGCCTCCGCTCGGTCGGCGGTATGTATCTCGAACTCCGGTGCAATCGAGGGTCTGCTGTTCTCGCTCTCGAACAGTCGGGCGCGCAGTCGCTCGACCTCCGTCAGCTTCCGTGTGGCCAGCAGCTCCCGGTAGGCCTCACGAATGGGACCCTCGTCGTCGACGACGAGCACGCGGATGATCTCGTGATGGCTCACGGGCTCACCTGGCTGCAGCCATCGGTGCCGCGGCCGAGAGCTCTTCCGCCAGCGGCAGGAGGAGATGCAGGCGCGCGCCTTTGCCTGCGCCCGGGCTCTCGGCGAACAGCCTGCCGCCCAGCGCGGCCACTGCGTTCGCGCTCCAGTGCAAACCGACGCCCGAGCCCCTGTCCTTCGTGGAGAAACGCCGATCGAAGATCCGCTTGAGGTGCCAGGGCTGAATCCCTGCGCCGTTGTCCTCGAACAGGAAGTGCGCGAGCGACACCCCGTCGAATTCTTCGCGCGTGGCCCGCACGGCGATCCGGCCGCCGGCGGGAGAATGGCTCCGGATCGACTCGGCGGCATTGATGATCAGGTTGCTCACGATCTGCTGGATCTCGACGCGAGCGCCGCGAACGGCGCCGATTTCGCGCACGCTGGGATCCAGATCGAGCGTGACGGCACGCTGCAGCTCGGGGCCGAGCCCGCCGGTCGCCTGCTGGATGACCCGCTCCATATCGACCGCTTCGACGACCCGACCGGCGTGGCTGTATCGCTCCTGCTCGGCGAGAATCTGCTGCACGTGCTCGATCTGCACGCCCACGCCTCGAACGTCCTCCTGCGCATCGCGCATCAGCACCGCCAGGTCGCGGCCTGCGAGCTGCACGAAGCGAATGAGATCGGCCTGCCGTTCCGCCGGCGCGGTCTTGCTCTCGAGCTCCTCGACCGCTCGCCGGAGATCGTCGAGCGGCGCCGCCTTCATGCGATCCGTGAGCGTGTTGAGGCGCACCGTGATGGGTGTGACCGCGTTCCCCAGGTTGTGAAGGATGCCGGCAGCCATGTCGGCCTTGCCTGACACGAACGACTGCTCGATGAGACGACGCCGTGCCTCGACCAGCCGGTCGGTCATGCGATCGAATTCCGCGGCAAGCACGCCGAGCTCGTCGGTGCGCTCGAGTTTGAGCCTCTTGTCCAGAGCGTCGTTGTTGCCCACGTCCACGGCGTGCGCCGTCAGCTTGCCGATGGGGCGCAGCACGGTGACGTGAATGATCGACAGCAGCACGGCGAGGACCGCCAGTGCCACAGCGCACAGTATCGCGAGCGCAATCCGTGAGGCCTGTTCGCCGTACGCCGAGATGGCGCGCGGCGTCAGCACGCGCAACGTCAGAATGGGCTTGCCGTGCAGGTCGGCGATGGTGGTCTCGCCGGTGGTGATCGACTCGTCCTGATGCAGCAGAATGGCGGAATGCGCGGGGCCATCCTCGGCCGATCTCTCGAGGGGACCGATCGGCTGCGTCGCGAGCGCCGGCGTTATCGTGAGATCCAGTTTGTACTGGCCCGCGATGCGCTTGACTGTCGCGGGATCCAACAGTCGACCGAAGATCAGCACGCCGGCTGCCGGCCCTTCGCCGCTCGAGGTCAGAATCGGCCGCGAGGCCACGAACATGGGACCGCTAGGCGTGCTCACCAGTCCCTTCGCATCGCCGCGCAGATCCGCGTGTTGCAACAGCGGATGGTTCTTCGGCAGCGATGGAGCCTGCAGGTCGCCAAGGCCGGCGCTTCCGGCTTCGGCCACGGCCGGAGCGCTGTGTATCACCTGCGTCCCGTTCGTTCGATAGAAGCCCATGTAGCTGACTTCGGCGCTTGCGACGGGCTCCGCGCTGAGCTCCGCTTCCACGAACTCGTCGTTCTTACCCTCCATGTAGAGCTTGCTGTCGTCCCACCACGCCCAGGCGGTGACGTTCGTGCTCAACACATCGAGATCACGGTGGAACGCCTCGATCGCGCGCTCCACGTTGCGATACGCAGCTTGGCGCTCGAGCTCGACGAAGCTCGGGATGATGAGCAGGCGGTTGACCAGAGCGCTGGCGAGGCCCGAAACGACGAACAGCAGCGAGATCAGCAGACTGACTTTGTACTTGAGCGACACGTGCGAAGGCTTCCTCGCGGCACGAACGCCGGGCAGGCAGCCTCAATGCTATCAATGGGTTCCGGCACGGGATGTGCGTCCGGTCACGCGCAAATCGCGCGAAAAGCCGGGAAAACGTGTCGGCTGTCGCAGTACATGGGGTGCGCGAACTGGCGCGTCCGCCACGGTTCGCACTTTGCGTACGCAAGTCGCATAGTTGAGGACTGCAGGCAGTCCTGAAGGAGAAGGTCCATGACACGTCTCCTGCGCTGGATAACCGTCGGTGCATTGCTCGGCGTGCTGCTCCTCGCGGCCCCGCCGACCGCACGAGCAGCCGATCCCATGACCGGCAAATGGGAGCTCAACGTCAGAAACTCGATGTTCGACCCCGGCCCGCCGCCGAAGTCCGGCACGCGCACGCAGGCAGTCGGGACTGACGCCATCAGCGTCACGCTGGATTTCGTCGATGCGGACGGCCAGTCGCGGCAGGTGCAATATGCGGCGAAGCTCGACGGCCAGGACTATGCGGTGACCGGCGCGCCCAGCGGGAACATGATCTGGGTGAAGCGCGTCGATGCGCGTACGCTCGAGTACGCCGTGAAAGACGGCAACAAGACCACCATCAGCGGCAAGATTCGAGTGTCGGAGGACGGCAGCGAGCTCGAGGTCTCGACTAAAGGCAAGGACGCGAAGGGCGAGGAGTTCAGCGACCTGATGGTGTTCGACAAGCGCTAGCCCGACTGCCGGACGGTCTCCGGAAGGGCCGGCAAGACTGCTGGGGGACAGCTCTAACGCGAGCGGGTTCGCGCTGCCGACCGCTTGCCCTTCCGCTTCAGCCCGGCGTGCTCACGGAGAGCGGCATTTACAGCCTTGGAATCGCGGTAGATCTCCGCGACATCGGAATCGAGCATGACGACCGTAGCGCCGAGCATGCGCGGGACGTATTTTCCGCGGATACCTTTCGAAAAATCGTATTCAGGTCGCATTGAACGCCTTTCACGTCTCTTCATAGGTGAATCGCTCGCGGCGGGACGCTGGTCTCGCACTGATCACGCGGATTTCATAATCGAGATCCACGTGGCTCACGACGAGCAACCTACCCGCAGCGGACGTGCCGATCAACAGAAAGCGTAACTCGCGTTGTGAGTGATCGGGATCCTCAATGGTTCGGGACAGCGGATCGGAGAACGCCGTGATGGCGTCGTCGAACGAGACCCCGTGCTTGGCGTAGTTCGCCGCGGCTTTGCGTGGATCCCAGGCAAATCTCATCGCGCGAGATTCTGCGGATCTCCAAACGCATCACGAAGCCATAAAGCTGGCCGGTTCGCGGCGAAATGGGAATGGCGCGTAGTCCGGCACCGAGCTCACGACTACCGCTTCGCCGCAGCGGCCTCGATCCGCTCCGGCTGCGTCTGCCCGGCATGGCGCAGCACCGCGTCCCATTGATCCGCGCTTAGGCCCTGCGGATAGCGACTGTACGGCCGGGCTTTCTCGAGGCTCCTCGGCACGAAGGTCGCGCCGAAATCGGTGATCCTCAACCTGTAGACATCGACGACCGCGACGACCGCGATCCGCTCGGATGTCGCGAAGTAGATCCTTCCGTCCGCAATCGAAAGGAGCTCGCCGGACAGCTCCTGCTTGTCCACGAGCGTGATGACGGCCCGGCTGCCGCCGGGGCCCAGCACGCGGCCCGCGCTGTCATGGACGATGCAACCCGCGCCGGTGACGACTGCCAGCGCGGCGGTGAGCGCGATGCCATACGCGTGCAGCCTCATGGCGAGCCCGCGAGCCGAACGCGCGATTCGAAGAACTGCCTCTCGAGCTGCGGTTTCTCCTCGATCCAGCGCCGCGCCGTCGTCATGATGGCCGCATCTCCGGGCTCGAAGCGCTCGTTCATTGCGAGGCTGCCGCGGTCGCGTACCCACTCGCCGCGGATCCATTCGATGTAGTAGCCGCGCGATGCGATGAAGAGCGTGCGCTCCCGGCCGGCCTCCGGACGCGGTCCGAGCGCAAACCCCACTTCGTAATGCTCACCGGGGCGCGTGATGAAGTAGTCGCCGTCGTTCCTTCCGAGTGCACGTGCCGACGCCGTCGCGACCGCGCCCCGGTGGCCGATCACGCTCTGCGGCGCGATGCGCCGCATCTGCGTGTCGGAAGCGTCGTCGAAGCTCACGCCGACCCAGTCGATCATCCAGTTGTCCGGCAGGGACGCGAGCCGCAGCGTCGCCTCCTGCGCGCCCGGCTCGAGCGGCACGCGCACCGCGATCTGGTGCCACGCGATCGGTCCGGTCGGTGTGACACGCGCCACCTGCCGGAAAGACGTACCCCGCTGCAACTGCACACGCAGCCCGAAGCGGCCTTCGAACCAGCGATGCAGACGCCACGCGTAGAGCGGGTTGCCGGTGTCCTCGCCGATCCAGTCGATTGCCCGCACGCCCTGTGCGCGCAGCACCACGTCGTAGAGCAGCACCGTGGCGAACAGCGTGTTGCGCGCCCGCAGTGCAACCGTCAACGAGCCCGCTCCGCGCGGCACTTTCACTTTGACGTCGATCCAGTCCTCGACGACCTCCCGGGTGAGCTTGTGAGTGAGCGCAGGATCGCTGTGCCATGTCGCGCCGTCGCGCGCGGCCAGCTGCGGGAGCGCGTCACGGCCCGACCGGTCGCGCGCCTCGAGCAGGTTCGCCGCGCGGCCGAACAGCGCGACGCCGCGTGCCGGCGTCGGAAAGGCCTCGTAGCCTTGCGGGTGCTCGACCGCGAGCAACGTCAGGCGGTCGATGTAATGCGTCTCGAGCGCTTCGTTCGTCACGCGCAGCGCGTAGCGTTCGTCGCTCGTGTCGCGCTGCTCGATGCGATCGAG
>JBQTHP010000055.1:0-42913 GCA_052389755.1 Gammaproteobacteria bacterium | reverse complement strand
CGGCCATCTGCTGCTTCATGCCCGCGCGGTCGTAGCGGTGGAAGCTGTCGCCCTCGACGAACGCGGCCGTCAGGTTCTCGCGGCGGAAGATCTGCTCGAAGGTGCGCATGACCGACGTCGTGCCGGCGCCGGAGGAACCCGTCACGGCGATGATGGGATGGATGGCCGTCATGGCTGCGCCTGAGTCGTGAAGAGGCTGCGGCTGCCGAACAGCGGCGCCTCGAACTCGAAATCGTTGCACTCGCGGTGGTAGCGCTCGATTCGCTCGACCTCTGCGCGCGCACCGAACACGAATCCGATGCGCTGATGGAGGCTTTCGGGCTCGACGGCGAGAATCGGTTCCCGCCCCGTGCTCGCGCGACCGCCCGCCTGCTCGACGATGAAGCCGATCGGGTTGGCCTCGTAGAGCAGGCGCAGACGGCCGGGCTTGGTCAGATCCTTGCGATCGCGCGGATACATGAACACCCCGCCGCGCATGAGGATCCGATGCGTCTCCGCGACGAGCGACGCGATCCAGCGCATGTTGAAATCCCGGCCACGCGGTCCGGCGGCGCCCGCCTGGCATTCGCTCACGTAGCGCTTGATGGCCGATTCCCAGTAGCGCGAGTTCGAAGCGTTGATCGCGAACTCGGACGTGCTCTCGGGGATCCTGAGGTCGGGGTGCGTCAGAATGAACTCTCCGATCTCGCGATCCAGCGTGAATCCGTGCACGCCGCGACCCGTCGTGAGCACGAGCATCGTGGACGGTCCGTAGATCGCGTAGCCCGCGCACACCTGTGCGGTGCCCGGCTGCAGGAAGTCGCGTTCGGCGGGCTCGCACACGCCGTCCGGACAACGCAGCACGGAGAAGATGCTGCCGACCGCGACATTCACGTCTACGTTCGAAGATCCGTCGAGCGGGTCGAACAGCAGGAGGTACTTGCCCCGCGGGTACTCCGCCGGGATGGCATGCGGCGCGTCCATCTCTTCCGACACCATGCCCGCAAGCTGTCCGCCCCATTCGTTGGTGCGGATGAAGAGCTCGTTCGCCAGCACGTCGAGCTTCATCTGGGCTTCGCCCTGCACGTTCGACGTGCCGGCGTCGCCGAGCGCACCGGCGAGCGCGCCCTTGCCGATCAGCGTCGCGATGCGTTTGCAGGCGAGCCGCACGTCGTTCACGAGCGCCGTGAAATTACCCGTCGCGCTCTCGTGGAGGCGCTGCTCCTCGATCAGAAAGCGGGTCAGGGTCTTGAGCGCGTGCGTCATGAGTGCCTCTCTCTCGCGAACACGCGGCTCGCCCGGATGTCGGCGGATTCGATCGTGACGAGATCCTCTCTCGAGAGCGCCGCGTCGCGCCGTGCGAACAGGCGGCTGGCCTGCCGCAGGCGCGCCCGGTCGAGCGCGTTCCTGATGGAGCGCGCGTTCGCAAAGTGCGGCTGCGCCTGCCGCAGCGCGATGTACTCACGCAGCGCGGCCTCGGCATCGTCGCTCAGGCCGTACTGCATGCTCTCGAGCATCAGCCGCGCGATGGCGAACAGCTCCTCGGGGGTGTAGTCGGGGAACTCGATGTGATGCGCGATGCGGGACGACAGGCCCGGATTGCTGCGGAAGAACCGGTCCATGCGGTCTTTGTAGCCGGCGAGGATGACGACGAGATCGTCGCGATGGGCTTCCATTTCCTGCAGCAGGATCTCGATGGCTTCCTGGCCGTAGTCGCGCTCGTTCTCCGGCCGGAACAGGTAGTAGGCCTCGTCGATGAACAGTACCCCGCCCATGGCGCGCTTCAGCACTTCCCGCGTCTTCGGTGCGGTGTGGCCGATGTATTGCCCGACGAGATCGTCGCGCGTCACCGCCACCATGTGGCCTTTGCGCACGTATCCGAGGCGGTGGAGGATTTCCGCCATACGAAGCGCGACGGTCGTCTTGCCGGTGCCCGGGTTCCCGGTGAAGCTCATGTGGAGCGAGGGCGCACCCGTTGCGAGGCCAGCCTGCCGGCGCAGCGTGTCCACCAGCAGCAGCGCACTGATTTCGCGGATGCGACCCTTTACCGGCGCTAGGCCCACGAGCTCGTGATCGAGCCGGTCGAGCACGTCCGCGACGTGCGACTCGCGGAACGCCGCGGCGAGGTCGAAGCCCGACACCGAAGGGTCAGCCTCTGCAACGAGTTTGAGCGGCGCGTTCATGTCAGTAGCGCCGCCCCTCCGGCTGTTCCGCGGCGTAGGCACGCAATGTGTAGCGCACGTTGCGGCCCGGACCTTCCTCGCGCGTAAGGCCGAAGCCAGGCTCGGCCTGCGGGCGCGCGGCGATGAAGGACAGCCGCAGCGATTCGATGCCACGGGTCGAATCGAAGGCGTTCACCTTCACGTAGTGATTGGGGAACGTCCGCCGGCACGCGCTGATCTCCTGCAGGATCCCCGCGGCATCCTTCAGATCGAACAGCGGCATGCCGAACATCTCCCAATACGTGTTGCGCGGATGCGGATCGTCGGTGTACTCGACCGACACCGCCCAGCCGTTGCCGAGGCAGTACTCGATCTGCGCGCTGATCTGCGCGTCTGTGAGGTCCGGCAGGAACGAAAACGTACCTTGCGTCAGTCGCATGTCGGCTCCGTGCGCCGGTCAAACCGGCGAGGTGTTGTGATTGAAAGAGTCATACATTGAAGGACTAGCCATCCACGATGGCCCCGAGTCATGCGATGTCGACCGCAAGGTCGGCGGCGAAGCGTTGACAGGGGAACGTACAGGCTGGGTATTGAGCCGCGAAATACATGCCCCGCCACGAGGCGGGTTACTTCGGGGTGCCGACGTTCTGGAGCAAGACGGAAGGCCACACTCGGGGCGTCGATCTGGCGAGACGCCTCGGGACCCTGCGCGGTCAGAGACCCCAAGCATGTACGGATGCACCTCGCACGGGAACCGGGAGATCCCACCTCTGTCTGTGGCCGCAGGGCATGCAGAGCGCATCGGGAAGTCGCAAGACGTACGCCGATGAGGAACGGGAGTGGGAAGTCGGACCGCCGGGTAGTACCTGAGAAGCCCTCGAACAAAGCCGAGAGAACGGCTGCGGAGAGGGTGGAGGGAAGCGGGCGGACCAAGGGAAACCTGCAAGAGCACAACGCACTCCGGACACAGGGCCGGGTCGGTGCGCCCAGCGCGCTCGAGCGGGTACGTCAAGTGGCTAGAGAGGACCAGAAACAGCGGTTCACCGCGCTCTTGCACCATGTGTACGACGTTGAACGATTGCGTGCGGCCTTTCTCGCGCTGAAGCGAGAGGCTGCCGCGGGCGTCGATGGCGAGACATGGCAGCACTACCGACAGGCATTGGAGGGGAACCTTCAGGACCTCTCGGCAAGGCTCAAGCGAGGCGCGTACCGAGCACAGCCCGTGCGTCGGGTGTTCATACCAAAGAGAGACGGACGGCAGCGCCCCTTGGGCGTGCCGGTGCTGGAGGACAAGCTCGTCCAGCGCGCCGTTGTCGAGGTGTTGAATGCTATTTACGAAGCGGACTTCCTCGGCTTCTCCTATGGCTTTCGACCGAAACGCAGCCCGCATCAAGCGTTGGATGCGCTCACGGTTGGGATCACGACGAAGAAGGTGAACTGGGTGCTCGATGCGGATCTGCGCAACTTCTTCGATACGCTGAAGCATGCGTGGCTCGTGCAGTTCATCGAGCATCGGGTGGCGGATAAGCGCATCGTGCGGTTGATCCAGAAATGGCTGGCTGCCGGTGTGCTTGAGGATGGGAAGCGAATCCACAGTGAGGTCGGTACGGTTCAGGGCGGCAGCATCAGTCCGCTGCTGGCCAACATCTACCTTCACTATGTGTTCGACCTGTGGGTGCAGCGATGGAGGCAGAAGCAGGCGCGCGGCGATGTGATCGTCGTACGCTGGGCCGATGACTTTGTCGTTGGGTTCCAACATCGTGTCGAGGCCGAGCGGTTCTTGACGGAGCTGCGTGAACGTTTTGCGCGCTTCGGCCTGGAACTGCATCCCGAGAAGACGCGGCTCATCGAGTTTGGTCGCTTCGCGCGGCAAGCCCGAGGGGGTCGTGGCGACGGGGGCGCACCTGGAACCTTCGACTTCTTGGGCTTCACGCATAGCTGCGGGAAGACGCGCAAGGGTGGGTTCACGGTGCTGCGGCAAACGATGCGCACGAGGTGGCAGGCGAAGCTGCAAGCGGTGAAAGCCGAACTGCGTGCACGCCTGCACGATCCCATCCCGATAGTCGGGGCGTACTTGCGCTCGGTCGTTCTCGGTCACGTGCATTACTACGGCGTGCCCATGAACGGTCCCGCAATCTGCGCCTTCCGACGTGCGGTTGGTCGGCTGTGGTGGCGCGTGCTTCGGCGTCGCAGTCAAGGCAATCATCTGCCCTGGCGGCGCATGCGGCCTCTGCTCGACCGCTGGCTTCCGGCCGCTCGCATCTGCCATCCCTATCCCCTCGTGCGCATGGGCGTCATTACCCAAGGTGGGAGCCGGATGCGGTAATGCCGCTCGTCCGGATCTGTGGAGGGGGTGTTCAGCGATGGACATTCCTACTCCAACTCCCTCAGGCGGCCGTCGGGGTGGGAATGAAATCGGGCGTGTCGGTGCTCGCGTAGTCGAACGTCACGTCGCCCCAGGTATCGAGCGCGGCGCGCAGCGGGGAGCAGTGGCGCGCGGCATCGGCCAGAATGGCCGGCCCTTCGCGCCAGATGTCGCGGCCTTCGTTCCGTGCGAGCACCATCGCCTCGAGCGCGACACGGTTTGCGGTGGCGCCCGCGGCTATTCCCATGGGATGGCCGATCGTGCCGCCGCCGAACTGCAGCACCGTATCCTCGCCGAGGTAGGTCAGCAGCTGGTGCATCTGACCGGCGTGGATGCCGCCGGAGGCCACCGGCATGACGTTCGCAAGCCCGGCCCAGTCCTGCTCGAAGAAGACGCCGCGCTGCAGATCCACCGCGTTGTGCGGCTCGCGCAGCACGTTGTAGTAGCCCTGCACCGAGTTCGGATCGCCTTCGAGCTTGCCGACGACGGTGCCGGCGTGAATGTGATCCACACCGGCGAGCCGCATCCACTTCGCGATCACGCGGAAGGAGATGCCGTGCGATTTCTGCCGCGTGTACGTGCCGTGTCCGGCCCGATGCAGGTGCAGGATCATGTCGTGCTTGCGAGCCCAGCGGGACATCGACTGGATGGCCGTATAGCCGATGACGAGATCGATCATCACGATCACGGAGCCGAGCTCTCGCGCAAACTCGGCGCGCTCGTACATATCTTCCATCGTGGCGGCCGTGACGTTGAGGTAGTGGCCCTTCACCTCACCGCTCGCGGCCTGTGCGCGGTTCACGGCTTCCATGCAGTTGAGGAACCGGTCGCGCCAGTGCATGAACGGCTGCGAGTTGATGTTCTCGTCGTCCTTGGTGAAGTCGAGGCCGCCCTTCAGTGCTTCGTAGACGACGCGCCCATAGTTCTTGCCCGAGAGGCCCAGCTTCGGTTTCACGGTGGCGCCGAGCAGCGGCCGGCCGAACTTGTCGAGCCGCTCGCGCTCCACGACGATGCCGGTCGGCGGCCCGGCGAACGTTTTCACATACGCGACCGGGAAGCGCATGTCCTCGAGCCGCAGCGCCCTGAGCGGCTTGAAGCCGAACACGTTGCCGATGATCGAGGCGCTCAGGTTTGCGATCGAGCCGGGCTCGAACAGGTCGAGGTCGTACGCGATGTAGGCGAAGAATTGGCCGGGGGTGCCCGGAACCGGCTCGACCTTGTAGGCCTTCGCACGATAGCGATCGCACGCCGTGAGCCGGTCGGTCCACACGACCGTCCACGTCGCGGTGGACGACTCACCCGCCACCGCCGCTGCGGCCTCGACGGGATCGACGCCTTGCTGGGGCGTGATCCGGAAGAGGGCGAGGACATCGGTGTCCTTCGGCCGGTAGCCTCCGTCCCAGTAGCCCATTTCGGCGTACTTCAGCACGCCGGCCCGATATCGTTGCGCTGCGGTAACCATGCGCCACAGCGTGGCCGCGGGAGAGCATAAGGTCCAATTGGAAATTGTTCGCGTCGCTATAAACTATTCTTATGCGTAACGCAACCTTGAGGCAGATGCGCGTCTTTGCGGCCGTCGCACGGTACCGCTCCTTCACTCGGGCGGCGCGCGAGCTGCACCTGACGCAGCCTGCCGTATCCCAGCAGATGAAGCTGCTCGAGGCGCAGGCGGGGCTGCCCCTGTTCGAGCACGTGGGCCGGAAGATCGATCTCACCGAGGCCGGCGCGGAGCTGCTTCGCTACGCCAATCAGGCGACCGACCTGATCCGCGAAGCGGGCGAGGCGCTGGCCGCGATGCGCGGTCTCAGGCGCGGCGTGCTGAAGCTCGGCGCGGTGAGCACCGCCAAGTACTTCGCGCCGTCCCTCCTTTCGGCGTTCACGCCCGCCTATCCGGAAGTCACGATCCGGTTCTCCGTGGGAAACCGCGAAGAGATCATCAAGCAGGTCGCCGCAAACGAGACCGACATCGTGATCATGGGGCGGCCGCCGCGCGAGCTCGTCACCGTCGCGGAGCCTTTCGCCAAGAATCCGCTCGTCATCATCGCCGCGCCCGACCATCCGCTCGCGAAGAAGCGGCGGATCGCCCTGAAGCAGCTCGGCACGGAGAACTTCGTGATCCGTGAAGAAGGCTCGGGAACCCGGGCGTCGATGGAGCACGTATTCAGGGAGCACGGCGTGCGTTTTCGCGCGGGAATGGAAGTGGACAGCAACGAGACGATCAAGCAGGCCGTCATGGCCGGCATGGGCCTCAGCTTCATCTCGATACACACCATCAGCCTGGAGCTCGCGACCGGAAAGCTCGTGCTGCTCGACGTGGCCGGTCTGCCTGTGATCCGCGACTGGTACGTGATTCACCTGCGCGACAAGCGACTCTCGCCGATCGCTACGGCGTTCCGCAGCTTCCTGCTCGAGCGCGGCGCGTCGATCATCGAGAAGACCGTCGGCGCCGAGCGGAGGCGGCCCCTCAGACGGCTGACGGGTCAGACGCCTGACGGCCGGAAAAGACAAGAGCGTTGAATTTTCAGTCTTCTCCGGCCGTCAGCCGCTCCATGAACGCGCGCGCATTGCGCTGGCCCTGATCCTCGTAGTTGTTGTTGAACACGACATGCACGCGCTCCGCCTTGCGCGCGAGCCGGCGCACGTCCGCCGCGATTCCAGCAAGCTCCTCGGGCGAATAGTCGTAGTTGAAGCGGTACGACGAATCCGGCGCGTCGGTCAACGTCCAGGTTTCGGCGTTCCGGCCATGCAGCCGCACGATCGCGACGTCGGAGCGGGTGGCTTCCCACACCGCAGGGATGCTGTTCGCGAAGCCCTGCGGTTCGTCCGCAACGACGTGCGCGAGCCCGTGCTCGCGTTCGAAGGCGAGCGTGCGGTCGCGGTGAGCATCGTCGAACCACGAGCGGTGGCGAAACTCCACCGCCATGCGATAACCCGGCAGCCGCTCGGCGCACGCACGGATGTGATCGAGCGCGAGCGTCGAATACGTGACCCAGGGAGCGAACTGGAAGTGCACGACGCCGAGCTTTCCTGCGTCGCGCAACGGACGGATGGCCTCGAGGAAACGATCCCACAGCGCGCCGCGCACATCCTCCGGGGTATCGCGATAGAAGAGGTGCGGGTTCGTCTCGAAATGCTCGGCGAGCACCTGCAAAATGTCCTTCGGGAAGGCTCGCGCCGGGGTCTGGTGGCCCGTAAAGAGCCGAAACGCCTTGATGTTGAACGTGAAGCCGTCCGGCGTGTTTCGCGTCCAGCTTTCAGAATTCCGCGCCGACGGCAGCGCGTAGTAGCTGCTGTCCACTTCGACGAGCCGGAAATGGCTCGCGTAATACGCGAGCCGCCCGGCAGCGGTCGTCACGTGCGCGGGATAGAACTTACGCGACTTCACGAGACTCGCGCCCGTCCAGCTCGCGGTGCCGACGAGGACATTCTCCGCGCCGCTCATCGCTCTTCTTTCCTCGCACTGCCGCGGCCTTTGCCTTACGAGTAAGCTTAATCGCTCCGATGAATCCGGAAGAGTTTCGCCGCTTCGGACACGCGCTGATCGACTGGATCGCGGATTACCGCGCGAGCACGTATCGCGGCGAGCGGCCGGTCATGGCGCGCGTCGAGCCGGGATCCGTTCGCAGCGCTCTGCCGCGCTCCCCGCCGCTCGAGCCGGAGAGTCTCGACTCCGTGTTGCGCGACCTCGACCGCGTGATCGTGCCCGCGTGCACGCACTGGCAGGATCCACGCTTCTTCGGCTACTTCCCTTCGAACAGCTCGTTGTCGGCCGTGCTTGGCGATTTCGCGAGCACCGGGCTTGCGCAGCTCGGCCTCAACTGGCAGGCGAGCCCCGCGCTCACCGAGCTCGAGGAATTGACGACCGACTGGCTTCGACAGATGCTCGGCCTCTCGCCGGCCTGGAGCGGCGTCATTCAGGACACCGCGTCGACCGCGACGCTCGTGGCGCTCATCTGCGCCCGCGAGCGGGGGAGCGACTACGGTGCGACACGCGGTGGCCTGCACGAGAGCGCCGCGCCGCTCATCGTCTATGTCTCGGGGCAGGCTCACAGCTCCGTCGAAAAGGCGGTGCTGCTCGCGGGTTTCGGCCGCGCGAATCTGCGGCAGATTGAAGTCGATGCGGACTACGCCATGCGCGCCGGCGCGCTCGAGCGCGCGATCCGCTCCGATCGCGAGCGCGGGCGGACGCCGTGCGCCATCGTTGCGACCACCGGCAGCACGGCGACGACTGCTCTCGATCCGATCGAGCCCATCGCGGCCATCGCGCGCGCTCACGGGCTGTGGTTGCACGTCGACGCGGCCATGGCCGGTTCCGCGATGATCCTTCCCGAGTGCCGCGGGATGTGGGCCGGCGTCGAAGCAGCCGACTCGCTGGTCGTGAATCCGCACAAGTGGCTCGGCGCCTCCTTCGATTGCTCGGTGTACTACGTGCGCGATCCGCAGCATCTCGTGCGCGTGATGTCGTCGAACCCGAGCTATCTGCAGACCGCGGCCGACGCCGAGGTGAAGAATTTCCGCGACTGGGGCATCCCGCTCGGGCGCCGTTTCCGCGCGCTCAAGTTGTGGTTCCTCATTCGCGAGCAGGGCGTAAACGCTCTGCAGGCGCGGCTGCGGCGCGACATCGACCATGCGCGGTGGTTCGCCGCGCAGATCGACGCCGCGCCGGGCTGGAAACGCGTTGCGCCCGCGCCCCTTCAGACCGTGTGCGTTCGACACGAGCCGCCCGGCCTGGCAGGCGAGGCGCTCGACGCGCACACGCGCGCGTGGGTACGGCGGGTCAACGAGTCCGGCGAGGCCTATCTGACTCCGGCCGTACTCGACGGTAGCTGGATGGTCCGGGTGTCGTTCGGGGTCGAAGCGACCGAGCAACGCCACGTCGAGGCGCTCTGGCGTTCGATGCAAGCGGCGGCTGCAGGCTCCGCCGGGACTTAACGGTTGGATACGACGCTCGTCGCTTCCTCGAGCGCGAGCGTCCGGATGTCGTTCAGCATCACCTCCGGCTGCACGAATGCCAGGCTGTAGATCTCTCGCACGATGCCGCGGCGGTCGATCAGAAAGAGCTTGAGCATGTGATTGATCGCCCGCGTGGGGCGCCCCTGCTGGTCGGTGCCGACGCTGACGTCCTGTCCGAAGCCACCGAGCAGCGGGAGCAACTCCGGGACGGACCGAGCCGTCAGAAAGCGCCACTCGAAGCGCGCGGCGTCGCTGAACCTTGCGCCATAGCGCCGCAGCGCTTCGGGCGTGTCGTTCGTGGGATCCAGGCTCACGCTGACGAAGCGTACGCGGTCGGTGACGCGGGTATCGGCGATGAGTCGCGCTCTCAGCTCCGTGAGCGTGCGATACGCGAACGGGCATCCCCAGGGATCGGCGCAATACGTGTAGAAAAACGTGAGCAGCGTGATCTTGCCGGTGGTGTGCACCGCGAGTCGCGTACCTTTTGCGGCTGCGTCCAGGAGCGTCGCGTCCGGGCAGAGCTGAATTCGCTCGAGGGTGTAGCTGCCGGCCGCCGGCGCGACGAAATCCATGCGCGGGCGTTGCGGAGATGCGGGATCGACCGCCGCACGCGCGCCCGCGAACGAAACGCCAAGCAAGGTCGCGGCGATGACCCGCCGATGGTCGATCACCGCAGCGCCGTCGTGCGCACAGGCCGGGCCGTGAACTTCATGTGATGGGCGCGGCCAAGTTTCTGCGCCGTGAAATCGACCTCGAAGGCGGGCCGCAGATCTTTCCCGTCCCAGTGGAAAGCGCGCAGGAACTGCTCGTTGTCCGCACCCGTCTTGTCCCATCTTTCGAGCAGGCTCGAAGTGATGTAGACGCGCTTGCCGTCCCAGCTCTGCGAGATCATGTTGACCTGCTTGCCGGTGTGCTTCTCGTACACCTGCCGAGGCTGCTCGGGGTTCGACAGGTCGAAGTAGCGCGTCGTCCCGTCCATGAACGTGTTCACCCACAGACCTTTGCCGTCCGCCGTGATCGAGATGTCCACCGGCAGGGGGATCTTCGCGGGATCACCGATCGTGCCGACTTCCTTCGCCGTCCAGCGGCCTTTCGCATCCGGGCGGATCAGCCAGAGCTTCGACGTCAATGCGGTCGCGGTGATCGCCCAGTCATCGCCCGGCTTCAACGACCAGCGGATTTCGAGCGCTGCGCCGGGCACTTCGAAGATCTGCAGGGGACGCATGGCCTTCAGGTCCCACATCACCATGGTATTGCCGAAGCGCTTCATCGCCTCCGGATCGGCGACCACTTCACCAAGATTGCGCCGGTAGTTGTCCAGGCCGGCAAAGCTCGATGTGAGCAGCGCGTTTCGTGCCGGATTGATCGCGATGTCGTAGCCATAGCCGTCGCCTTTCACACCGCCGAGCTCGGTGACCGGCATGTCGTACTTCGCAACGAAGCCGCCGTGATTGTTGTATTGGGCCATGCCGGTCACGCCGCCCTTGTCCTTCGCGTTGGACAGATTGCCGATCAGCATCCGGCCGGGAAGCGCATAGAACGTGTGCGGCCCGACATATCCCGTTCTCGAGCTCAGATCCGAAATCGTCCGCACCAGTTTGGGCTTCGACGGATCGGTCCCGACGTCGAAGACGTAGATGTTGCTGCTCGCGAGCCCGCCGGCCCACAGATGCTTTCGATCGTCGGTGAACCCCATGTGGTGCGCTTCGCCACGTTCGCCCACCGACAGCGTGTGAATCACCTTGCCGTAGGTCTTCGAGTCGGGATCGACGTCGATCGTGACGAGCTTGTCCGACCCGTCGCCGAGGCCTTCGACGCCGAGCGTCCAGACGTGAATGAAATCCTCCTGGCCTTTGATGAGCCCGGACATGTACGGCGAGTTGCAGGTTTCGTCGGCGGTCGCAGTCCCGGAGAGTACGAGCACCGCCGCGATGCAAAGGGATCGCATGCTCATCGCTGATCTCCTCGAGGGTTGAAACGGGCGTGAGGAGTGGGCGGCGGACTTTAGCACGGCGCGCGGCTTCGCCGGCTACGGACTTCGCGGGAAGAGGAGCCGCCGTGCGGGCAAGCCCGAATTGATTCGGCCCGCATGGCGGCTCCACGTCGCGGAGTGGCACGGCTTGCTCGATGGCGTTTTCACCGAGCGAATATCGTGGAGCGAATGAAAACGCCATCGAGCAAACCGGGCCGCCTCGTTTTCGCTTAGGTCCGACGGGGATAGTCCTCTTTTGTCTCCCATTTCAGAACAGTCTTTTCGCAATCCGCCCGTTTTTCAGATCAATGAGGGAAGCTAGTGTGTCGTCCACTGCTCAAGTCAGCAGAGGGAGACGCACCATGTTCATCTTCAACGGACGCACGCTCGGGACTCTTGCGGCACTCGCATGCGCCGCCATCGCGGCCATCGCGCTCGGAGGCTGTGCGACGCCCCGGGGGCA
The DNA here is from genome assembly GCA_052389755.1 of Gammaproteobacteria bacterium. Taxonomy (GTDB): domain Bacteria; phylum Pseudomonadota; class Gammaproteobacteria; order Steroidobacterales; family Steroidobacteraceae; genus JBQTHP01. Next base: position 31,019 of record JBQTHP010000055.1, on the reverse strand, counting down.
GAGTGCCGCGGACCTGATCGACGGTGTCGACCAGCAGGTCTCGCAGCAGCGCTCGCTCCCGGACACGCAGGTCTGCATGGCCTACGGCCCGAGCCTCGATGACAAGCGCTGCGGCTGGGAGCAGTTCCAGAAGGTGGAAGCGGCCCTCGACAGCGTGATGCGCTACTGAAGAGATGATCAGCCGCGCCATGCCTCGCTCTGGTACTCTATGTAGCGGGCGGTCGCTGAGGCGACCGCCTCGCCGTAGTAACGTTGCACGATGTGCAGGGCGAGGTCGATTCCGGAAGTAAGCCCGCCGGCCGTCGCGATGCGACCGCTGTCGATGAAACGCAGCCCGCGCCGCAGCTCGATGTCGGGAAATTCCTTCGCGAACGCGTCCCAGAAATCGTGGTGAGTCGCAGCCTGCAAGCCTTTCAAAAGGCCCGCTCGGGCGAGCTGGAAGGCACCGGTGCACACGGACATCGTGACGTCGGTTGCGCCGCTTGCGCGTCGCAGCCATTCGCGTGAAGCATCCGTGGAGCGGTGCGCCGGCACGACGATGACGTTGGGCGCCGGGGCGTCCTCGATCGTGAAATCGGGCTTCACCTGCAGGCCGCCGGTCATGCGCAGGAGTCCCGCCTGTGGCGCGACCGTGTAGAGCTCGAACGGATGGGAGTGGCCCGGCGGACCGTCCACCATGACGTCCTGAAACACTTCCCACGGCCCGGCGGTATCGATGACGTTCGCCGAGTCGCCCAGCATGAATGCGACGCGAACGCGCTCACGCTTCGTCAGGGTGAGCGTCGCTGCAGCGGCGCCGAAGACGGCAACGGATGCGCCGACGGTGGCGCCGATGGCTTGACGACGGTTCATGGGCGGTACGGTACACCCGGGCCCCGCCGTCCGATCTGACGCCGAGGCGTCATTTTCTGCCATGCAGTCCGGGCGCCTCTGGCGGGGCGCCGCCGGGCTCGACCACAATCTCCGGTCATGCATACCAAGCCGGGTTTGCCCGCGCGACGAGAGCGGCGCCGCCCGCACCGCATCGTCATGCTCGCCTATCCGCAGGCGCAGGTGCTCGACATCACCGGACCGCTCGAGGTCTTCGCGCGCACGAGCCGCTGGCTGCGGGATCATCGCGGGGCGCGCGGCAAGGCGTACGAGATCGAGCTCGTAGCCGCCCGCGCCGGCCCGATCGACACGTCGGGGGGCCTGCAGCTCGTTGCGGCGCGCAGTTACCGGAACGCGAGCCGCGCCGACACGCTCCTCATCGCGGGCGGCATCGGATACGAGGCGGCGATGCAGGATGAGGCGATGCTCACCTGGATCCGCGAGCAATCGCGGCGGGTCGGGCGAATCGGCTCGATCTGCACCGGCGCGATGGTCCTGGCGGCAGCCGGGTTGCTCGACGGCAAACGGGCCACGACGCACTGGGCGTACTGCACGAAGCTCGCGAGGCTTGCGCCGGCGGCGCACGTCGAGGAGGACGCGCTGTACGTTCGCAGCGGCAAGCTCTACACCTCGGCGGGCGTGACCGCGGGCATGGACATGGCACTCGCCATGGTCGAGGAGGACTGGGGCAAGGCCACGGCGCTGGCCGTCGCGCAGGAGCTCGTCATGTTCCTCAAGCGCCCCGGCGGGCAGTCGCAGTTCAGCCGTTACCTCGAGGCACAGCAGCGCGACGACCGCTTCGGCCGGCTCGAGTTGTGGATGCTCGAGCACCTCGATGCGGATCTGTCGGTCGAGCGGCTCGCGTCGCGGGCAAACCTGAGCCCCCGTCATTTCGCCCGCGAGTTCGCCGCCCACGTCGGAGCGACTCCTGCCGCCTACGTGATGCGGGTGCGGGTGGAGGAAGCGCGGCGCCGCATCGAGGATGGCGCCACGCAATTGAAGGATGTCGCGCGCCAGTGCGGGTTCGGCGATGCGCAGCGGCTGCGACGCGCGTTCCGGTGGACACTCGGAGTGACGCCGCAGGACTATCGCGCGCGCTTCGCACCATGAAGATGCGAAGGCGCACGATCGAGGGTTTTCGGCGCGGCTTCCGCGAGTTGTTGCCCGTGTCGCCCGGTGTGCTCGCGTGGGGCATCGTCACAGGCATCGCCATGGCGAAGTCGGGACTCACGCTGCCCCAGGCGCTCGGCATGGCGCTGGCCGCCTACGCCGGATCCGCGCAGCTCGCCGCGCTGCCGCTGATCTCCGCCGCGGCGCCCGTCTGGCTCGTCACGCTGACCGCAATCATCGTGAATCTGCGCTTCGTGATCTACAGCATCGCGTTGCGTCCGCATTTGCGAGGCACGACGCGGCGCGCCCGGCTCGCGCTCGGCTATGTCACCGGCGACATCACGTTCGTGCAATTCCTGGCGCTGCTCGAGGCCGAGCCGGATTATCCGCATCGCGTGGCCTACTTTGCCGGCGCGGCGGTGTGCAACTGGCTGGCGTGGCAGATCGGCTCGATCGCGGGAATTCTCGGCGCGGGCTTCGTCAGGGCGGACGCAGGGCTCGAGCTCGCCGGCACGCTCGCGCTGGTTGCCCTGGTGGTCCCGTTGTGTACTCGATTGCCGGCACTGGCTGGCGTGATCGCCGCGGGCGTGGTCGCGGTGCTCGCGCGCGGCTGGCCCCTGAAGCTCGGGCTGCTCGCCGGCGTCGTCTGCGGAATCGCGGTCGCGATGCTCGCCGAGGTCGCGGCGACGCGCACGCGGGAGCGTGCATGAGCGCGCCCGAAGTGTGGCTGACGATCGCCGGCATCACGCTCGCGACCCTTCTCACGCGTGCCGCGTTTCTCGTCGTGGACGCCGAGGTGCGTCTGCCCCCGAAAGTCGAGGCGGCGCTGCGCTACGCGCCGGTGTGTGCTCTCGCCGGCATCATCATGCCGGACCTGCTCGTGAGCGACGGCCGGATCGCGCTCGGCCTCGACAACGTCCGTCTCCTCGCTGCGTGCGCGGCGGTCGGCATCTTTCTCGTCACGCGCAGCGTGCTGGGCACCATCGCCGGCGGCATGGGCGTATTCTGGCTGCTCCGCGCATTCATCGGAGCGGGCGCATGAGCCGTGCATTCGTTCGCGAGTCGGATCACCCGGAGCCGCTGCCCGAACGCATCGTGAGCACGCACCCGAACCTCGTGACGCCGGCCGGCCTGCAGCGCATCGAGACTCAGGTGCGCGATCTCGAGGCCGCTCGCGAGAGCTCGAGGGCGAGCGAGGACGCGACTGAGCTCGCGCGCATCGCGCGGGATCTGCGCTACTGGAGCCAGCGCCGTGCCTCGGCCCGCGTGATCGAAGCGCCGCCGCATCCCGACGTGATCCGTTTCGGCGTGAAGGTCACGCTGCGCTTCGAAGACGGCCACGAGCAGGCGTTTCGGCTCGTGGGCGAGGACGAAGCGGATCCCGCACAGGGTCTCGTCAGCTGGGTCTCCCCGCTGGCGGAGACGCTGATCGGGCGCAGGCAGGGAGATGAGGTCAGCGCGCTCGGAACCCGGGCGGAAATCGCGCGCCTGGAATCATGATGGAACGGGTGCGGGTGTCCGCGGCGCCTGCAGCGGCTCCGCGTCGGTGAAACCCGTCTGCGAGTCGAGATCGGTGTGCATGGCGAGCACCTTGCGCTCGAGCAGGCGACGAATCTCCTCCGTGCGCGACTCGTCGAGCCGCGGCGGCACCTCGAGCGGCTCGCCGATGCGAACGCGAACTTCCGCGCGCGGCTTCGGGATCACCGTGCGGTCCCAGGACTTCCGATACACCCAGGCCGATGAGCTCGACGCTGCGACGGGCAAGAGCATGCCGCCCGTCTTCTGCGCGAGCGTGAGAATGCCGAGCTGCGCAATGCCGCGCGGACCGCGTGAGCCGTCGATCGCGAGACACGAGTTCAGTCCCCGATCCTCTCGCGAGGCCTTGATCATCTCGACGAGCGCACGCGCGCCGCCGCCGCCAGACGAGCCTCTTGCGACGCGGAAGCCGAGCCCCTCTTCGACGCGCGCCATGGCCTCCCCGTCGCGGCTCTGCGAGCACATGAGAATCCAGCGTCCGCGCTCGGGCCGGCCGAAGTAGTGCAGGAGCTGAAACGTACGCGCATGCAGGAACGCCGCGACCAGCGGGCGCCCGGAGCGCAGAAGGCTCTCGAGAGCCTCCTCGTTCTCCGTCACGTAGCGCCACGAATTGCCCAGGCTGCGATACGTCTGGAGCGCGATCGGCGGGATCACGTTGCGCAGCATGAAACGCCGAAAAGGCTTACGCGTGCTGCTCATTGCGAACTCCCGCCGTCCGCGGCACGGCGCCGTGCTCCACCGGATGCGTGCGCGCCCGCGAAATTGCTTCCCGCCATCACGCCGACGACTGCGATCTCGCCTGCAAGCGCCACGACGGCGCAAACTTCCGCAAACTTGCGGGCCTGACCCGGGCCCTCGCAGCCGAGCATCGCGAGACACTCTCTCGCAGTCGGCAGGTACGTACCGCCGCCGACGGTGCCGACGATCAGGTTGGGCAGGGTCACCGACGCATAGACGTCGCCCCCGGGCGTTCGCTCGATGCGCGTGAGCGCGGTGCTCGCCTCGGCGACGCACGCGACGTCCTGCCCACAGGCGATGAACAGCGCCGCGAGCGCATTCGCGACATTGCCCTGCAGACTCACCGAGCCGGTCTGTGCGGTGCCGCCGACCGCCTGGCTCCAGGTCCGCGCCATGCCGGAAGCCTCGGCTCGCCAGTATCGCTCGACCTGTTTCGCCGGCAGGGTGACTTCGGCGCTTGCGTTGCGTCCGCGGGCGCTGCGGAAAGCCATCGGCGATGCCTTCTTGTCGCCGGAGAGCCCCGACTCGACGAGCCACGAGCGAGGTGCTCGAGGCGTGTCCTTCAGAAGTTGCTCGCAGATCGCCTGCGTGGCGCTGGTAACCATGTTCTGCCCGGCGGCGTCGCCGGTCGAGAAACTGAAGAGTACGTACACCGTGTTGCCCACGGTCGAGGTATGCAGCGAACGCAGCCGGCAATGACGCGAGCCCGCGGCTACGATGTCCTGTAGCGCAGGGAGCTTCGGCACGAGCCAGGCGGTGAATGCGGCTGCCTCGTGAAGATCCGCGAACTCGAAACAGGGCGCGCGTCCGACTTCCTCGTGAGTGCAGAGAGCGTTGGCGCCGCCGGAGCGGTTGATCGCGTTGAATGCGTGCTGGAAAGATGCCACCAGCGTGCCCTCGCTCGTCGCGAGCGGCACGAAGAAATCCCCGCGAGCGGCGGCGCCGTGGATGCGCACCGGGCCTGCCACGCCGAGCGGCACGCGCGCGAAGCCGACGAATCCCTCGATGCTGCCGGCGAGTTTCTCCGGAGCGATTTCCGGCCCCTCGCCTGCAAGCTGGTCGATGCAGTAGCCGTCCTCGCGCAGACGCGCGTGCCTCCCCTGCATCGCGCCGCGCGATGCGTCGGTCGTGGCCGGAAGACGCCGGGGTGAAGGCCGTTCAGGCGCGGCACGCGATTCGGGCGGCGATTCGAGATCGCTGCCGTGGCTGTCGTTGCTCACGAATGCATTCTCCGAATAGTCGTGACGGTCCGCCCCGCATGTCGGGAAGGGTACACCGGCGCGAGCTCACTCATCCCAACGAACCTTGCCGCGAAGCTGCTTGCGACGGCGCGAGCGCACCTTGCCTTCCAGCCGCCGCTCGCGCGAGGCGCGCGTCGGCTTCGTGGCCTTGCGCACTTTCGGTTCGACGAGCGCGCGGCGAACGAGATCGGTCAGTCGTGCGAGCGCCTCGCGGCGATTGCCTTCCTGCGTGCGCTGATCGCGGGCAATGATGAGGAGCGCGCCGTCATCGGTGACACGCCGCCCGGCGAGCGAGCGCAGCCGCGCCTTGACCCGCTCATCGAGCGCCGCGGTGGCGGCGAGATCGAACCGCAGCTGCACCGCCGAGGACACCTTGTTGACGTTCTGACCGCCGGGTCCGGAAGCCCGGACGAAGGACTCGGAGAGATCGCGGTCGGGAATCGAGACTGTTGGGGTTATGGCAACGGGGCTCACAAAAGAACTGGAGTCACCGTTCTTCTTCCGGCCGGAAGGCGGGAGCCGGAAGCCGGGAGGCGTCCAGCATGCGGATCTCGCGCTGCGCAACCGGGATCTTTATCCCGTTCTCCTTGAAGAGCTTCCAGATCGCGCGGTTCACGTCCGAGCGGACGTTGTTCACGCCGTTCATCGGATCGGCGATCCAGAAGCGCACCTCGACGCGCATGCCGTAGTCCTCGAAGCTCATGAGCCTGGAGACCGGCGCGGGCTCGCGCAGGATTCGAGGGTGGTTGTGCGCGGCGTCGAGGAGTACGCGCAGCGCGAGCTCCGGATCGTCGTCGTAGCTCACCATGACGGGAAGGCGAAGGCGCACGCGCTGGTCCGAGTAGCTCCAGTTGATGACGGAGTTGGTGATGAGATTCTGGTTCGGCACCAGCGTCTCGACCCCGTCCCGGTCGCGAACGACGACGTACCGACCCCGCAGTTCCTGAACCCAGCCGAAATTCTCGGTGCTCGTGCCGGTGGTGCCCGTGAAGCTGATGACGTCGCCGGGCTTGATCGACTTGTCCATCAGCAGCACGAAGCCGCTCACGAAGTTGCTCGCGATCGCCTGCAGGCCGAAGCCCAGACCGAGACCGATGCCGCCGGTGAGAAACGCGAGCGATCTCAGCTCGACGCCGGTGGCGTTGATGCCGACGAGAATGCCGAGGGTCACGAGCAGGACGTACATGAACTTCGAGATGCCGATGCGCGTGGACACCGCGAGCGCCTCGAGCTTCATGACGCGCCGCTCGAGCGTGCGCGCGATCAGGCTCGTGATGACCACGAAGCCCGTGACCACGACGATGCCCTTCAACAGGGCCCACAGGCTGAACTTCCCCGTGCCGGGGATGAGGTCGATGCTGTCGAGCGCCCGCTCCGCCGTGTCGAACCAGCCGACGAGCTCGAAGCCGATGACGAGCCACAGGACCAGCGCGATGCGGTTTTCCCAGGCGCGAAGCCACGATTCCTGGCCGAGCAGCATGCGCAGCAGATACAGGCCCAGGCGCACGAGCAGCAGCGCGGTCATGAGCTGCAGCGCCGTGTCGATGACGCCCGTGTGCATGCGCAGAAACTCGAACGAGCCGCGCACGACGAGCAGCACGATCAGCGCGAAGAAGATCGGCGCCAGCATCACGGCGCCTTCGATGATCCGGGCCTGCCAGCCCTTCTGTTCGCTCACCGTCGCGTGGTGGCGGTACCAGCTCTTCAGGGCCTGGGTCCCGAGCACGGCGAGAAGCGCGGCGATCGCGATCGCGATGAGCTCTGCGAGGATCTCCGGCGTCGTCAGCTTGAAGAAGAAGCCGCGGAGGCCGCCTTCGGCGCTATCCATCTATCACGCGTTCAGGTCGGGGATGAGCTGGCTTTCGAGGCGCGCGATCTGGTCCTTCAGCATGAGCTTGCGCTTCTTCAGGCGCTTCAGCTGCAGCTCGTCCACGTGTAGATCGAGCGACAGCCTCCCAATGACCTCGTCGAGGTCGCGGTGCTCTATGCGCAGCTGACGCAGCTTCTCGAAGTTGCGGAACAGCTCGCGATCGACGTTGTCCTCGATTTCCGCCATGGGGTCGCGGTGCGCGGCCTCCCCGCCGGCGTCGCTGGGCGGCTAGCTTAACGAACGGCTGGGTGCGGCGCCACGGCGAGCCCGCACCCACCGTATCATCCGGTCATGCGGCATGGCGCTTCGGACCAGCCCCGGTGGCACCTGATCGATACGGCGCTCCTCGATCTCGACGGTACACTGCTCGATCTCGCCTTCGACAACTGGTTCTGGCTCGAGCACGTGCCGAGCGCATACGCAGCGGCGCGCGGGCTCACGCCGGAGGCTGCCCGCGTGGAGCTCGCACCCCGGTTCCGGGCTCATGAGGGTACGCTCCCCTGGTATTGCATCGACCACTGGAGCCGTGAGCTTTCGCTCGACATCAGCGCGATGAAGCGCGCGGCGGCCACGCGCGTGCGCTGGCTGCCCGGCGCCCGGTCCTGGCTCGAATCGCTGCGTTCGACGGGCAAGCGCCTCATCGTGCTCACAAACGCGCATCCCGAGGCGTTCCGCATCAAGGACGAGCGAACCGGCGTGAGTCGGATCGTGGACGCCATCGTGAGCGCGCACTCGCTCGGGGCCCCGAAGGAGGACGCGCGCTTCTGGCAGGCCGTGCGCGCCCTGGAAATGTTCGAGCCCGAGCGCTCGCTGTTCGTCGACGACAGCCAGGCGGTGCTGCGGGCCGCCCGCACCGCCGGCATCCGCTGGATTTACGCCGTGCGTCGCCCCGGCGAAGGGGCGGAGGACCCGAGTGAGTTTCCAGCCGTCGAGTCCGTGAGCGAGCTGGGCTTCTGAGCGGCCGTCAAGGCGCCCGGCGGGGTCCCGATGGCGGTGCCGATCCGCGTCCGCGCCCGCGCGAGCGGCGACCCGAGGAACCACGTTGATCGCGATCGCCACTCGGCCGCGGGTGACTTTTCTGGCCGTGCCTTCGCGGATGCTCTCCCTGGCGGTGTGCATGCCCGTGGCCGTGGCCATGAGCGTGGCCATGGCCGCGGACTACGTCCTTCGCGAGCAGGTCCGGCGTGATCCCTGCGGTCGGGATCTTGTGGCCGATGTAATCCTCGATCTCGGGCAGCGAGACCGCCGTGTCCTCACAGCCGAAGCTGATCGCATCGCCAGCGGCGCCAGCACGCGCGGTGCGGCCGATACGATGCACGTAGTCGGAGGAGTCCTGCGGCAGGTCGAAGTTGAAAACGTGGCTCACGTCGGGAATGTGCAGGCCGCGCGACGCGACGTCGGTCGCGATCAGCACCGCGAGGTCGCCGTTGTGGAAGTCGCGGAGAAACTTCAGGCGTTTCGTCTGCGGGACGTCGCCCGACAGCGCCTGGGCGTGCAGCCCGTTCGCGAGCAGCGCGCCCTCGAGCCGCTCCGCCATGCGCTTCGTGTTCACGAAAACCATGGTGCGCCGCGCCTCGCTGTGGCGGAGCAGGCCGATGAGCAAAGGGATCTTCTCCTCCATCGAGGGGAAGTAGATGAGCTGGCGGACGCTGGCGACCGTGACCTTGTCGGGCTCGATGCGCACGAGCTCGGGGTTGTTCATGTGCTCGTATGCGAGCTCGAGCACGCGGTGCGACAGCGTCGCCGAGAACAGCATCGACAGGCGGCGCTCGGGCGAGGGTAGCCGGCGCAGGATGAAGCGGATATCGGCGATGAACCCGAGATCGAACATGCGGTCGGCTTCGTCGAGCACCGCGACCTGCGCGTGGCGCATGTCGAACACGCGCTGCTTGAAGTAGTCGATCAGGCGGCCCGGCGTGCCGACGAGAACGTCGATGCCTTCCTCGAGCTGGCGCCGTTGTTTGTCGTAGTCGATGCCCCCATACACGACGGCGTGCTTCAGGCCCGTGTGCCTGCCGAGCACTTGGGCGTCCCGGTGAATCTGCACGGCGAGCTCGCGCGTCGGGGCGAGGATGACCGCGCGGATCGAAGTCGGCGTACGGCCCGCAGGCGCCGGATGCTTCAACAGCGCCTGATACAGGGCGATCAGGAATGCGGCCGTCTTGCCCGTGCCCGTCTGCGCTTGACCGGCAACGTCGCGGCCCGCGAGCGCGATCGGCAGTGTTTGGGCCTGAATCGGCGTGCAGTGCGTGAAGCCGGCGTCGCGCACGCCTTGCAGAACTTGCGGGTACAGACCTAGCGAATCGAACGTTGTGGAACTGGGATGCTGTTCACTCATTATCAAGTCATCAGGTGGCGTGCCTCGGCCGAGACCCTTGCAAAAAGGGCCTCGGATGCGCTACAACGTGCGCCATCCAGCGGGCTTTCAAGTCCGCTTCGCTAAAACCCCAAGGGTTTACCCAACGACGCAAGTTTCGTCACTCGTTACGCCAGTAGTGTAACCGTTCAGCGGGTATTTCCGGCACGGCTCCTCGCCGCCCGACCCGATTTCTCCGTCTATCGCTTCGAAACCTAAAAGGTAACCGCGTGAGCAATCCGCACATCGTGCACACCAGCGACTCCACATTCGCCCAGGACGTCCTGAAGTCCGAGAAGCCCGTGCTCCTCGATTTCTGGGCGGAGTGGTGCGGGCCGTGCAAGATGATCGCCCCGATCCTGGACGAGATCGCCTCGGAGTATCTCGAACGCGTGACCATCGCGAAGCTGAACATCGATGAGAATCCCCAGACACCGCCGAAGTTCGGCATCCGGGGCATCCCCACCCTGATCCTCTTCAAGAACGGCACGGTCGAGGCGCAGAAGGTGGGGGCTCTGTCGAAATCCCAACTCTCCGCATTCCTGGAGAGCAACCTGTGAGAGGCTACCTCGGCAATCAGGGCCGCAACCGGCCCAAGGGCCCGCGCCACCAGCGCGACGGCAATCGCGACGGCAACCGCGACCTGCGCGGCAACGGACGCCCGGACGAGTACGTCGAGCCCTTCGACGGCGACAACGACGCGGAAATAATCAGCCCGGCCGAGCTCACGCAGTCGCGCAGCTCGATGAGCCTCACCGAGCTGAAGTCGAAGCCCGTGCACGAGCTCGTGAAGATGGCCGAGTCCACGGGGCTCGAGAATCTCGCCCGCTCGCGCAAGCAGGACATCATCTTCTCGATCCTGAAGGCGCATGCCCGGAACGGCGAGAACATCTACGGCGACGGCGTTCTCGAGATCCTGCAGGACGGCTTCGGCTTCCTGCGCTCCGCGGACGGCTCGTATCTCGCCGGCCCGGACGACATCTACATCAGCCCGTCGCAGATCCGCCGCTTCAACTTGCGCACCGGAGACACCATCTCGGGGTTGATCCGTCCGCCAAAGGACGGCGAGCGATATTTCGCGCTGCTCAAGGTCGGCGAGATCAATTTCGACTCGCCCGACAGCTCGCGCAACAAGGTCCTGTTCGAGAACCTGACCCCGTTCCATCCCACGAGGCGCCTGAAGCTCGAACGTGGAAACGGGTCCACCGAGGATCTCACGGCGCGGGCGATCGACCTCGTCGCGCCGATAGGCAAGGGCCAGCGCGGCCTCATCGTCTCCCCGCCGAAGGCCGGCAAGACGATGCTCCTGCAGAACATTGCCACCTCCATCACCGCGAATCATCCCGAGGTGTGTCTCATCGTGCTGCTCATCGACGAGCGGCCCGAAGAAGTCACGGAGATGCAGCGCACGGTGAAGGGCGAGGTGGTCTCCTCGACCTTCGATGAGCCGGCGGCCCGCCACGTGCAGGTGGCCGAGATGGTGATCGAGAAGGCGAAGCGGCTCGTCGAGCACAAGCGCGACGTCGTGATCCTGCTCGATTCGATCACCCGCCTCGCGCGCGCGTACAACACCGTGGTGCCGTCATCCGGCAAGGTGCTGACCGGCGGCGTGGATGCGAACGCCCTGCAGCGCCCGAAGCGGTTCTTCGGCGCGGCGCGCAACATCGAGGAGGGCGGCAGCCTCACGATCCTCGCCACGGCGCTCATCGACACCGGCTCGAAGATGGACGACGTCATCTACGAGGAATTCAAGGGCACCGGTAACAGCGAAATCCATCTCGATCGCCGCATCTCCGAGAAGCGGGTCTTCCCGGCGATCAACATCAACCGCTCCGGTACGCGCAAGGAAGAGCTCATTACCGACCAGGGCGAGCTGGCAAAGATGTGGATCCTGCGCAAGCTGCTGCACCCGATGGACGAGCTCGCCTCCATCGAATTCCTGCTCGACAAGATGAAGGACACGAAGTCGAACAGCGACTTCTTCGAGGCGATGAAGCGCTGAGGCGCCGCGCCTGCGGCGCGGCCGACAGCCTACAGCTCACAGCCTACAGCCCGGAAAAGAGGGAGGCCCGTCACGCCGCCGCGGTGAGGGCTCTCCGTCTTCTCCGGGCTGTCGGCTGTAAGCTGTAGGCTGTGAGCTGTTGGCTGTGAGCTGCTTGGGGAGTCCTCATGCGCCGCTGGGTTGCCTGTATCGGCCTGGCATGGATTGTTGCCGCTGATCCCGCCGCTGCCGCGCAGCCGCGCACGGTTCCCGTGCCGCCGTCGCAGCGGGACCGGACTATCCCGAGCCCGATTACCGACCGCTTTCATCTCCGCGGCACGTATTTCAGCGCGACAGCGGCCACCGATGTCCGCCTCGACCCGACGGCCGCCACGCCCGGCACCGAGCTCGATGCGGAAGGGGATCTCGGGCTCGATGGCGAGATCGACCAGGGCCGCATCGAGCTCATGTTCCGCCTGCGGGAGCGCAATCGCATCCGCATGGATTTCTTCAAGCTCGACCGTTACGGCGAGGCAATCCTCAGCCGGCAGGTCATCTTCGGCGACGAGACCTTCGACGTGAACGATCGCGTCGTCACCACGCTCGACCTGCGGATGCTCACGTTCACCTACACGTACTCCTTCCTCCGACGCGAGCGCTTCGAGCTCGGCGGTGGCCTCGGGATCCACCTCATCGAAACGGAGGCGCGCGGCGAGGTGCCGGCGGACTTCCAGCGCGAAGAGGAGGCGCAGGGCGGCGCACTGCCCAGCGTGGCGCTCGACCTCGCGTGGCGGATCTCGCGCCGTTTTGCTGTCGCGGCGCGCGGGCAGTACTTCACTGCATCGGTGGACGAATTCGACGGCTCTATGAGCGACTACCACGTCGACGTGCAGTACCGGCTGCGGCCCAATCTCGCGGTCGGGCTCGGTTACAGCTCGATCTCGCTCGAGCTCGACGTGACGGACCAGGACACGCCCGGACGGTTCGACCTGACCACACGCGGCCCTGAGCTTTTCTTCCGGGTGAGCTTCTGACGTCCCCCCTCACCCGCCTCCGGCACCCTCTCCCCCCCTCGGGGGGAGAGGGTAGGGTGAGGGGGCGGTCGCGACGTAGCACCTCGTAAAGAGCTCCGGCATCCGGGTCGCGCGGCCGGTATCGAGATTGACGCAGACGTACTCGGTCCGCGCGCGGGCGAGGGTGTCGCCGGCGCGCTCGTGTCGAACCTGAAAGCGGCGCGTCACGCGCAGCCGCCCGTCGCTCGCGACGATCCACGTACCCACCGCGACTCGATCGCCGAGCACCGCGGCGCGGGCGTAGTCGATCTCGATGCGGTGCGCGGCCATGCCGCGGCGGATCTCCGCGCATTTTTCGGGACTCACGCCGAGCGCGCTCGAGTGCGCCCAGGCGGCCCTGTCGAGCCATATGAGATAGGCCGCGTTGTTGACGTGCTCGTAGACGTCGATGTCGCCGGGCTGCACGTCGAGGGTGACCACGTGCGGGTGCGGCAGCTCCCACATCGCCCCTTACCCTTCGCGCTCGATCGCGCGGTGACCGATGTCGCGGCGGAACTGCGCGTCGCGAAAATGAATCTGGTCGACGAGCGCGTACGCATCACGCCGCGCCTCGCGCACGCTCGCCCCGAGCCCGACAGCGCACAACACGCGCCCGCCGCTCGTGACGACCTTGCCGTTCGCGAGGCGCGTTCCTGCATGAAAGACCTTGCCGGGCAGGCGCGCGGCTCGATCGAGGCCCTCGATCACATCGCCTTTCCGGACCGCATCCGGATAGCCCCCGGCCGCCATCACGACGCCCAATGCGGCGCGCGCGTCCCATTCGGCGCGCACCCGATCGAGCTGCCCCGCGAGCGCCGCTTCGCACAGCAGCGTGAGGTCCGAGGTCAGACGCGACAGGATCGGTTGCGTTTCCGGGTCGCCGAACCGGCAGTTGAACTCGAGCACGTTGGGCGTGCCGTCCGGAGCGATCATGAGCCCCGCATACAGAAAGCCGGTGTACGGCATGCCATCGGAGGCGAGCCCGCGGATCGTCGGCTCGATGATCTCGCGCATGACGCGTGCATGGAGCGTGGGCGTGACGACCGGGGCGGGCGAGTACGCGCCCATTCCGCCTGTATTCGGGCCGCGGTCGCCGTCGTCGCGCCGCTTGTGATCCTGGGACGTGGCGAGCGGAAGGATGTGCTCGCCGTCGGCCATGACGATGAAGCTCGCTTCCTCGCCCGGCAGGAACTCCTCGACTACGACCTCCCGTCCCGCTGCGCCGAAACTGCCGGCGAACATCGCCTCGGCCGTCGCGATCGCCTCGGCGGCGGAAGTTGCGATCAGAACTCCCTTGCCCGCCGCGAGCCCGCTCGCCTTGACGACGATCGGCGTGCGCTGTCTGCGCACATAGTCCCGATCGAAGCTTTCCCGAGTGAAGGTGGCGTAGCCCGCCGTCGGAATGCGATGGCGGCGCAGAAACTCCTTCGTGAAGGCTTTCGAGCCCTCGAGCTGGGCAGCGGCCTTGCGCGGCCCGAAGCAGGCGAGCCCCTGCGCGGAGAATTCATCGACGACGCCGGCGACGAGCGACGCCTCGGGTCCGACGATCGTGAGATCGACGCGCTCTCTGCGCGCGAGTGCCGCAAGTGCGGCGATATCCTCCGCCGCGAGCTCGACGTTGCGGACTCTGGGCTCACCGGCGGTGCCCGCATTCCCGGGCGCGACCAGCACCTCGGTCACTCGCGATGCTGCCGCGCACTTCCACGCAAGCGCGTGCTCCCGGCCACCCGAACCGACGATCAGTACGCGCATGACCGTCTCTTCAATGACGGAAATGCCGCATGCCGGTGAAGACCATCGCCATGTCGTGCTCGTTGGCGGCGGCGATCACTTCGTCGTCGCGCTTCGAGCCGCCCGGCTGGATGACGGCGCGAATGCCATAACCGGCAGCAACGTCGAGTCCGTCGCGGAACGGGAAGAACGCATCCGACGCCATCACCGCGCCGTCGACCGCGAGGTTCTCGTCCGCGGCCTTCATCGCCGCGACGCGGCTCGAGTACACGCGACTCATCTGCCCCGCGCCGATGCCGACCGTCGCACGCTCGCGTGCAAAGACGATCGCGTTGGATTTCACGAACTTGCAGACGCGCCAGGCAAAGAGAAGATCCTCGATTTCCGACTCACCGGGCCGCCTGCGGGTGACCACCTGCAGATCCGCGGCCGAGATCATGCCGAGGTCGCGGGTCTGCGCGAGCATGCCGCCCGTGACGGTGCGATGTTCCAGCTCGGACTCGGGCGTGCGGTCCAGATCGCCGAGCGCCAGCACACGCACGTTCGGCTTCGCGGCC
Organism: Gammaproteobacteria bacterium; assembly: GCA_052389755.1. Classification (GTDB taxonomy): domain Bacteria; phylum Pseudomonadota; class Gammaproteobacteria; order Steroidobacterales; family Steroidobacteraceae; genus JBQTHP01. Next base: position 15,977 of record JBQTHP010000055.1, on the reverse strand, counting down.
AGCGCGCGCCGCGCCTCCGCGGACACCGACGGTGCGGCGATCACCTCGACGAACTGGCGCTCCACGATCGCACTCGCCGTCGCCGCGTCGAGCTCGCGATTGAACGCGATGATGCCGCCGAACGCGGACGTAGGGTCCGTGCTGTACGCGCGGTCGTACGCCTCGAGCACCCTCGAAGCGACCGCAACGCCGCAAGGGTTCGCGTGCTTGACGATGACGCACGCGGGCGCCTCGAACTGGCGCACGCATTCGACGGCGGTGTCCGCATCCGCAAGGTTGTTGAACGACAGGTCTTTGCCCTGCAGGACCGTCGCCGCTGCGATGCTCGCGCCGTGCGCCGTTGGATCGCGGTAGAACGCGGCCTCCTGGTGCGGATTCTCTCCGTAGCGCAGGTCCAGGACCTTCTCGTACACGAGGGGCAGCATCGCCGGAAACCGCTCGCCCTCGGACCGCTGGCGCGCGAGGAGATATCTCGACACCATCGTGTCGTACCGGGCGGTGTGGGCGAATGCCTTTGCCGCCAGTCGCGCTCGCGTCTCGGGCGTCGTCGCACCGTCGTGCGCGCGCAATTCGTCGAGCACGATGGGGTAGTCGGCCGGATCGACCGTGACGAGCACCGACTGGTGATTCTTCGCCGCGGCCCGCAGCATCGCCGGGCCGCCGATATCGATGTTCTCGATCGCATCGTGGTAACTGCAATCGGGGCGTGCGACGGTGCGCGCGAACGGGTAGAGGTTGACCACCAGCAGGTCGATCGGCGGTATCCCGTGCAGCGCCATGACCGCATCGTCGAGCCCGCGGCGACCCAGAAGCCCGCCGTGAATCTTCGGATGCAGCGTTTTGACGCGTCCGTCCATGATCTCCGGGAAGCCCGTGTAGCTCGCGACTTCCGTCACCGGAACGCCGCTTTCCGCGAGAAGCCGCGCCGTGCCACCGGTCGATAGCAGCTCGACGTTGCGTCGCGTGAGCTCGCGCGCGAGCTCGAGAAGCCCGGTCTTGTCGGAGACGGAAAGCAGAGCGCGGCGGACGGGAAGAAGAGGGCTCACAGCCTACAGCTTACAGCCTGCAGCCCGGAGCTAAGGTTAGCCGACAGCGCGAGCGTCGCGTCCGGCGGTCTTCATCCGGGCTGTAGGCTGTGAGCTGCAGGCTGTAGGCCCGCGTCAGGCGTCAGCGGACAAGCCGAGCTCCCGTAGTTTTTTCCTCAGCGTGCCGCGGTTGATCCCGAGGATCACCGCGGCGCGGCTCTGGTTGCCTTCGGCGTAGTCGAGGACGGCGCGGAACAGCGGCTCCTCGACCTCGCGCATCACCAGCTCGTAGAGCTGTGCGGGCCGATGTCCGTTCAGGCTCGCGAAATAGTCGTTGAGCGCTCGCGCCGCGTGATTGCGAAGCGGGACATCCCTTCCGTTCATTCTGGCCACGGCTTCCTTCCGGGCCCGACCGTTCCGCTTGGCTGTCATCAACAGCACTCCCCGCTCGATTCCGTCTTCGTCAGGCCGCCAGCGCGGTCCCCTCGACCCACCGGTCGAGATAGTTATTCGTCAGCGCAAACTGGGACGCCGTGTTCTCCGCCGCCATCAGAGCCGGACGGACATTCGCGGAATCGCCGACGTGCTTGCAGTACCAGCCGAGGTGTTTGCGCGCGATCCGAAGCCCCGCGTCTTCGCCGTAGAAGTCGTAGAGGGATTCGAGGTGCGAGCGGATGATAGCACCAACTTCCGCGCGAGAAAGCGGCGACGGCGTCTCACCTGCGGACAGATACGCGTTGACATCGCGAAATATCCATGGCGAACCGTGCGCTGCGCGGCCGAGCATTACTCCGTCAGCGCGAGTGAAATCAAGCACTGCGCGTGCTTTTTGCGGTGCGTCGATATCGCCGTTCGCGATGATGGGGATCGCCACGCTTGATTTGACATCGCGAATAGTCTCGTACTCCGCTGAGCCTTCGTAAAAATCTGCGCGTGTCCGTCCGTGCAGCGCGATCGCTTGCACGCCGCATGCCGCGGCGGTGCGCGCGATGCGGACGGCGTTGCGCTCGCCTCGATCCCAGCCTGTGCGCATCTTGAGCGTCACCGGCACGCGCACGGCGCGCACCACCGCCTCGAGAATGCGTGCGACGAGCGGTTCGTCCTTGAGGAGCGCGGATCCGCAGGCGGCTCCGCATACTTTCTTCGCGGGACATCCCATGTTGATGTCGATGATCTGCGCGCCGAGATCGACGTTGAGGCGCGCGGCCTCGGCGAGCGCGCACGCATCGGCGCCCGCAAGTTGCACCACGCGCGGCTCCGGTTCTCCCTCGTGGTTCATCCGCCGGCGGGACTTCGGAGAGCTCCAGAGACGCGTGTCCGCGGTGAGCATTTCGGAGGCCGCAAGCCCCGCACCGAGGCTCCGACAGAGAATCCGGAACGGTCGATCGGTGACACCGGCCATCGGCGCGAGGAACGCTGCCGAAGGCAGCTCGAACGATCCGATGCGAAAGCTCATGCCGTGGGTTGCATCGGGCACTGTCAGCGCGCCCGCTGGTCGTTTGCGCACGAAACGCGCCCGCCTTCGAAACGCAGACAGGCATCGAGCTCGAAGCCGACGGCGTCAGGGCCCGGATCCGCGAGACGAACCTCGGCGTCCACACGCTCTCCGACGTCGAGCAGGCGCGATTCGGCGCCGGGTCCCGCAGCGTACTCCGCCGGCGGCACGTCACGCGCGGCGATGCGGTTACCGAAGCGATCCTGCACGGTCACCCGCAGCAGCGGAAGCGGCTGAGGGTTTCCGGCGCCGTTCTGCACGCTTGCGCGCACGGTGAGCATGCCCGCCGCCCCGGGGCCGGCCGATGCGCCGAGCTGGCGTACGTCGTAGCCGACGAGATTCCAGCGCGGCGCGAGCGACAGGCCGAGTGTGCCGTACAGCGCCGACAACGGCTCACGGAACCGTCCGTCGACCGCCAGATCGTGTCGATTGTGATGCACGAGTTGCGCGGCGAACGCGAGTACGAGCGCAGCGATCCCCGCGCTCCATGCGAGCATCCTGCGGCGCGGGTGCTCGAGATCACCGGTGCCGACGAAGCTTTCCGCGAGGTCCTGGGTGGCGACCGGTTCCGCAGGCGGCGACGGACGTTCCGCGCGTGGACGCGGTGCTTCGATTCGTGAGCGATCGAACCCGGCCGGAATTTCGTGCGTCGGCGGCTCATCGAGGGACGCATCGTTCGCTGCCGCCATGGCTGCCGCATCGCCGTCATTCGCCGCGATCGACGCGGATTCGGATGTCTGCGCCAGCAGGTCGTCGGCCTCCAGCACGATCGTCTCGAACGTGCCCGAGGCGATGTCGTGCGGGCCGGGACGCGGCTCGACGAACACTTCGGAGAGCTCGGTCGAGTCGGCGTTGAACTCCAGCGCGGAGTCGGGCACCGCGTCGGCGTCACCATTCTCCGGCGCGTCCAGCGGCGCCTCGAGCGCAATCGGCTCGCCCTCGGCGGACGGGCCGGGCGCCGGGGCCTGGCCGATCAGCGCCGCCTGACGTTCTTCGGACAAGCCGACGAGCGCATTGAACACGTTCGAACAGCGTCCGCAGCGGACGTAGCCCTGGCCGATGCGAAGATCGCCCGCCGTCACGACGAGCGTCAAGGCGCATTTGGGGCAAACGGTGAACATCGGCGACGAAAGCGGATCAGGCGTGCGCTCTGCGGCGCGCGGCGAGGCAAACCCAGCCATCGCGCGCGCTGACCCGCTCGCTATGAAACCACGCGCGGCAAGCGTGTGTCACCTCGTCCGCCTCGCGCTCGAGGATCCCTGAAAGCACGGCGCGGCCGCCAGGACGCACCAGCGCTCCGAGCTCCCGCGCGAGAACGCACAGAGTGCTGGCCAGAATGTTGGCGATGACGACGTCGACGCCGCGCGGCAGCCGCTCGGCCGACGTCACGACGCTTACGCGCGCGCTCAGCGAGTTCGCGGCTGCGTTGTCGCGCGCGGCGGTCACCGCCTGCGGATCGATGTCGTAGCAGCACACCTCGCGCGCTCCGAGGCGCGCAGCGGCGATGCCGAGCACACCGGAGCCGCAGCCGTAATCGATGACTGTCGACTCCGGCTCGAGGTAAGCATCGAGCCATTCGAGGCACAACGCAGTCGTGGCGTGAGTTCCGGTACCGAACGCGAGTCCCGGATCGAGCCTCACGACCGCGGCCGCGGAATCGTCCACGCGCTCATGGTGCGGGCACACCCACAGTCGCCGGCCGAAGCGCATGGCGTGGAAATCCCGGAGCCATTCGCGCTCCCATGGTCGGTCGTCGATGTCTTCGCTTGCGATGCGTTCCGGTTCGAGCGCAAGCGAGACGGCAAGCGCGTAGCGCACGCGCGCAGCATCGGTGTGCGCGGCAAACAGCGCCTGTACGCGCGTCGCCGGCCAGAGTCGCACCTCGCCCGGCGCCGGCTCGAGTACGCCGTCATCGCGCAGATCGCTGAACGTCACGGCGAGGGCGCCGAGAAGGACGCAGACGGCTTCGGTGACGTCGGGGTCGCCCGTGCCGAGGGGGAAGGAGAGCGCTGTGAAACTCACGGCCTACAGCCTACAGCTTACAGCCCGGAGCAAGAGGGGCACCGCCCACGCCAGTCGTTGCAGTTCTTCATTCCGGGCTGTGGGCTGTGAGCTGTAGGCTGTAGGCCGCTTCAGCGGAGCCCGAGACGCCGCTCGAGGTAGTGAATGTCCAGGCCGCCGCTGCGAAACGCCGTGTGATTGAAGATTTCCTGGTGCAGGGCGACGTTCGTCTTGATGCCCTCGACCACCATTTCGGCGAGTGCATTCTTCATGCGCGCGATCGCCGCTTCGCGCGAATCGCCGTGCGTGATCACCTTTCCGATCAGTGAGTCGTAGTGCGGCGGCACGTTGTAGCCGGAGTACACGTGACTGTCGACGCGCACGCCGGGCCCGCCGGGGGCATGCCACAGCCGGATCGGGCCGGGCGAGGGCATGAAGGTCTTCGCATCCTCGGCGTTGATGCGGCACTCGATCGCGTGGCCGCGGAACTGCACGTCGCTCTGCGTGTAGGAGAGTTTCTCGCCCGAGGCCACGAGCAGCTGTGCCTTGACGAGGTCGATCCCCGTGATGAGCTCGGTTACCGGATGCTCCACCTGGATGCGGGTGTTCATCTCTATGAAGTAGAACTCGCCGTCCTGGTAGAGAAACTCGAGCGTTCCGGCGCTGCGGTAGCCGACGGCACGGCACGCTTCCACGCAGCGCTCGCCCATGAAGCGGCGCTGGCGCGCGGACATGCCCGGCGCCGGCGCCTCCTCGATCACCTTCTGATGACGGCGCTGCATCGAGCAGTCGCGCTCGCCGAGATGAATGACGTTGCCCTGGCCGTCGGCGAGGATCTGGAACTCGATGTGGCGCGGCCGCTCGAGAAACTTCTCCAGGTAGACCTGGTCGTTGCCGAACGCCGCGCGCGCTTCCGCCTGCGTCACGCTGATCGCGTTCAGAAGCGACGCCTCGCCGTGCACCACGCGCATGCCGCGGCCGCCGCCGCCCCCCGAGGCCTTGATGATGACCGGGTAGCCCACATCGCGGGCGATGCGCAGGTTCTCGTCGTTGTCGTTTCCGAGCGGCGCGCTCGAGCCCGGCACACAAGGCACGCCGTGCTCCTTCATCACGCGAATGGCGGACACCTTGTCGCCCATCAGGCGGATCGTTTCGGCTTTCGGGCCGATGAACGTGAAGCCGCTCTTCTCGACGCGCTCGGCGAAGTCCGCGTTCTCGGACAGAAATCCGTAGCCCGGGTGAATCGCGACCGAATCGGTGACCTCGGCCGCGCTGATGATCGCCGGCATGTTGAGGTAGCTCTGTGCCGAGGGCGCCGGGCCGATGCACACCGATTCGTCCGCGAGCAGCACGTGCTTCAGGCTGTAGTCGGCAGTCGAATGCACGGCCACGGTCTTGATGCCGAGCTCGCGGCACGCCCGCAGGATCCGCAGCGCGATCTCGCCGCGGTTGGCGATGACGACCTTCTCCAGCATCGGCCGCTATTCGATGACGAAGAGGGGCTGGCCGAATTCCACCGGGTCGCCGTTCTTCGCCATGATCGATGTAACCCGCCCGGGCTTGTCGGATTCGATCTGGTTCATCATCTTCATCGCTTCGATGACGCAGAGCACCTGGCCGATCTTCACTTCATCCCCGATGTCGACGAAGGGTTTCGCCCCTGGCGAGGGCGCCGCGTAAAACGTCCCGACCATCGGCGCCGTCACGACGTGCTCGTTCGCGCGCGGCTTCGCGGCGGCCGCCTCCGCCTGTGATCCGGCCGGCGCCGGCAGTGCCGGGACGGCACCCGGCGGCACGGCCGGGGGCATCGCATGCAGTTGCGCAACCACGCCGGTCGGCATGCGACTGATGCGCACCGCTTCTTCGCCTTCCTTGATTTCGATTTCGGCGATGCCGGATTCTTCGAGCAGTTCGATCAGCTTCTTGATTTTTCGAATATCCATCCCCGGATCGCTCCCCCTTCTTCGATGAACCGCTGCGGTCGGCGGGCGATCAGCCCGCGGTGGTTGCGAGGCGCTGGGCCGCCGCCCGCACCGCGAGCTCGTAGCCGTGCTTCCCGAATCCGGCGATCTGGCCGACCGCAATGTCCGAGAAATAAGAGTGCCGTCGAAACGGCTCCCGCGCCTGCGTGTTCGTGAGGTGTACTTCGATGAACGGCACCCGCACGGCGAGCAGGGCATCGCGCAGCGCGATGCTCGTATGGGTGAGAGCCCCTGGATTGAGGATGATGAAGGCTACCCCGTCGCGCGGCGCGCGGTGCACCGCCTCGATGAGCTCGTCCTCCGCATTGCTCTGGCGCGCCGTGAGCTCGTGGCCGAGCTCGCGTGCGAGCGCGGCGGCGGCCCGCTCGATCGATTCCAGCGTATCGGCCCCGTAGATCTCGGGTTCGCGCGTGCCGAGCAGGTTCAGGTTTGGGCCGTTGAGGAGCAGCAGGCGCGCCATTTGCGGAAAGTCGACCGTGGGAAACGGCGGCGAATGTACCTCAAGTCTCGCCGATCCAGCCACTTTTAGCGGCGTTCGGCTGAGATCAGGTCTAATTCGGTGGCGTTCGGTCAGGATCTCCGTCGACGGCCCGGTCGGCCGCCAGCTCCTTCAGCCGCAGGGCGATCCGCTGGCGGGCTGGCCCAGGTTCGAGACGCTTCGCGTCGACTTCGCGCACCGTATCGAGAATGTAGCGGGCCTCGTCCGCATGCAGCTCCCCGACCTTCAGGGTGACGATCCGCCCGTCGCGATCCGCGAAGATCGAGAACGGGAGCACGATGTCCATCCCGAATGCAGCCGCCGCATCGAGGCCGTCCTGCTCGCCGATGAGGAGCGGATAGTCGAGCCCGATCTCGCGAGCGTATTCGAGGACGGCGTCGCGAAAGTCCACGGCGATCCCGATCACCTCGAGACCCTCGGACGCGCGCTCTGCGCGCAACGTCTTCAGCAACGGAATCTCCCGGCGGCACGGCGCGCACCACGTCGCCCAGAAATTGATGAGGAGCGGTCGACCGGCCCATTCCGAGAGTTGGCGCGGCTTGCCGTCCCGATCAGTCAGCGTGATGTCGGGGAGGCGGTCGGGAATCGCTTTCGCGGCGGACCTGCCGGTGGGCGAGACGTTTGGGGTCGCGGGCGGGGCTGCGGCCGTCCCTCGAACGACAGTGGGCGTCGGCATCAGCAGGCGGTAGGCGACGAATCCGCCAGCCGCCGCCGCCGCGAGCGCGGTCGCGGCGATGAGAACCCGAGTCGCGGCCTTCACTGCGCGTCGGCGGAGGAGGCGAGCGCCGGCTGCTCCAGCGCCTGGCGCGCGAGCGTGGCGAATTCCGCGGCCTTCATGTACCCGACCACACGGAAGTTGCGCCGCTCGATCCCGTCGGGTCCGTAGAAGGCGATCGTCGGAGGTCCGAAGATGCCGAAGTGCTTGAGAAGCGCCTGGTCGAGCGCATCGTTCGCTGTGACATCGGCACGCAGCAGGAGCGCGGTGGCGAGCGTCGAGCGCACCGTCGCGTCGGTGAACGTGTACCTTTCCATCTCCTTGCACGACACGCACCAGTCGGCATAGAAATCGAGCAGCACGGGCCGGCCTTCCGATTTTGCCGCGGCGACCTGCTGCTCGAGATCCGCGACGGACTTGATTGCCCGGAACGGCAGCTCGCTGTGATTCGTGGCCAGTCGCGGCAGCGGCGCGAGCGGATCGGTGCCGCCGAGTGCCGCGCCCGCGAGCAGCGCGATGCCATATAGCCCGGCGAGGACGCCCCCGGTGCGTGCCAGCGCCATCGCTGCGCCTGCTCGCCGTACTGCGTTCCACAGCACCCATGCTCCGACGAGCGCCGGCGCTGCCCAGAGCACGAGCGCGATGCGCTCCGGAACGATGCGCGCGAGCATCCAGGCCGCGACCGCCAGCATCATCACGCCGAAGGATTTCTTGACCGTGTCCATCCACGGCCCGGCCTTCGGCAGCAACTTGCCCGCGGACGCGCCGACCACGAGCAACGGTGCTCCCATGCCGAGGCTCATCGTGAAGAGAGCTGCTGCCCCGCGCACGGCATCCCCGCTCTGGCCGATGACGGTCAGCGTCGCAATGAGCGGCGGCGCGACGCACGTGGTGACGATCAGCGCAGACAGAGCGCCCATGATCGCGACGCCGCCGAAAGTGCCGGCCGTCTGTCGATTGCTGAGCTCGGCGAGACGGCTCTGGAGCATCGCCGGCATCTGCAGCGTGAAAGCTCCGAGCATCGACAACGCCAGAAGCACGAAGAGTGCGGCGAACAGCGTGACGATCCACGGCTGCTGAAAGACCGCTTGTACCTGCTGGCCCGCGGCCGCGAAGAGCGCGCCGGCGAGCGTGTACGTAAACGCCATGCCGAGCACGTAAGTGAGCGAGAGCGCAAACGCGCGCCGCGTCGTCACGTTTGCGCCCTGACCGGCGATGATGCCGGAGAGGATGGGCACCATCGGCAGCACGCACGGCGTGAACGCAAGCAGCAGCCCGAGACCGAAGAACGTGACCAGCACGAGCGGCAGGCTGTCGCCGCGGATCAACGTTGCGAGCCGGTCCTGTTCCGAGACGAAGCCCCCGCTGCTCCCGCCTGGCGGCAGCTGCACCGCCACGTTCTTCGTTTCGGGTGGGTAGCACAGGCCTGCATCGGCGCAGCCTTGGTAAGTGATCGAGAGCGGCAGATCGAGCCGCGTGCTGGCGGCGCGCGCAACCGGGAGGTTGGCTACGAGCTCGTGGTAGTAAACCTCCTGCTCGCCGAAGTATTCGTCGACCTTCTTCTTGCCCGACGGCAGGATGAGACGCCCGAGCTGTGCATCGCCGCTCGTCGTCCCCACCTTCAGGCGGCTTCGATACAGGTAGTAGCCGTCCGCGATCTGCCACGTGAGTCGAACGCGGTCCGGCCCGTCTGCCACCGCGGCGAACCGGAACGCCTCGTCGACCGGCAGGAAGTCGCCTTCGTTCGACTGCGCGCGCGCCAGGCCCAATACGGTGTCGACCGACGGCTGCGCATCCTGCGCGCACAACACGGCGGCCGCGCCCGACGCGAGCACGGCGAGCATCGTCGCGCGAGCGCGCGTCACGCGTGTTGTCGGTGCACCTGTCCGCATTACCCCTCCGACGATGGGCAGCACGATGATCTCAGGCACTTCATGGGGATGCATCGCCTTGAGCCGCATTTCAATGAGTGGACCGCAGTGCAGCAATCGGGTTCAACGTTACGGAGGCCTTGAAATTGTGCAGTTGCACCCTATCATTAGCAGTCCGGCGGGGAGAGTGCTAATACCAACCCGGCGGCATTTCTCAACAGTCCAATCAACAGCTTCAAGGAGCGTACAACCATGAAGATTCGTCCTCTTCATGACCGCGTCATCGTGAAGCGCCTGGAGGAAGAGCGTACTTCCCCGGGCGGCATTGTGATTCCCGATACCGCGGCAGAAAAGCCGGTGCAGGGAAAGATCGTCGCGGTCGGCAAAGGCAAGATTCTCGAAGACGGCAAGGTCCGTCCCCTCGACATCAAGGTCGGCGACAAGATCCTGTTCGGCAAGTACAGCGGAACAGAGGTCAAAGTCGACGGCGAAGATCTGTTGGTCATGCGTGAAGAAGACGTCATGGCCGTGATTGAAGGCAAGTGAGCTGACAGCTCGCGAGCTCACAGCTAACAGCTACGGAGAAGACAGCAATGGCTGCTAAAGAAGTCCGATTCAGCGATGACGCCCGTCAGCGCATGTTCAAGGGCGTGAACGTCCTTGCTAATGCGGTGAAGGCGACGCTCGGCCCGAAGGGCCGCAACGCAGTGCTCGAGAAGAGCTTCGGCGCCCCCACCGTCACCAAGGACGGTGTGTCGGTCGCGAAGGAAATCGAGCTCAAGGAAAAGTTCGAGAACATGGGCGCGCAGATGGTGAAGGAAGTCGCGTCCAACACCTCCGATGAGGCCGGCGACGGCACGACGACCGCGACGGTGCTCGCGCAGGCGATCATCCGCGAAGGTCTCAAGGCAGTTGCCTCGGGCCGAAACCCGATGGACATCAAGCGCGGCATCGACAAGGCCGTGCTGACGGCGACCGAGGAGCTGAAGAAGCTCTCGAAGCCGTGCAAGGACTCGAAGGCGATCGCGCAGGTCGGCACGATCTCCGCGAACTCCGACGAGTCGATCGGCAAGACCATCGCCGATGCGATGGAGAAGGTCGGCAAGGAAGGCGTGATCACGGTCGAGGAAGGCTCGGCGCTCGAGAACGAGCTCGAAGTGGTCGAGGGCATGCAGTTCGACCGCGGCTACCTCTCGCCCTACTTCATCAACAACCAGGCGAACCAGACGGTGGAGCTCGAAAAGCCGGTGATCCTGCTCATCGACAAGAAGATCTCCAACATCCGCGAGATGCTCCCGTTGCTCGAGGCCGTGGCGAAGTCGGGCCGTCCGCTGCTCGTCATCGCCGAGGACGTCGAGGGTGAGGCGCTCGCGACCCTGGTCGTGAACAACATCCGCGGCATCCTGAAGGTCTCGGCGGTGAAGGCCCCGGGATTCGGCGATCGCAGGAAGGCGATGCTGCAGGACATCGCAGTGCTCACCGGCGGCACCGTGATTTCCGACGAAGTTGGTCTGTCGCTCGAGAAAACGACACTCAACGATCTGGGCGAGGCTAAGAAGGTGCTGGTCGAGAAGGAGAACACCACCCTCATCGACGGGGCCGGCAAGGCTTCCGACATCAAGGCGCGCATCGAGTCGATCCGCCAGCAGGTCGAGGAAGTCACCTCCGACTACGACAAGGAGAAGCTGCAGGAGCGCCTCGCAAAGCTCTCCGGCGGCGTCGCCGTCATCAAGGTTGGTGCGGCCACCGAGATCGAGATGAAGGAGAAGAAGGCCCGCGTCGAAGACGCGCTGCACGCCACGCGCGCGGCCGTCGAAGAAGGCGTGGTGCCGGGCGGCGGTGTGGCGTTCATCCGTGTCCAGAAGGCGCTCGACAAGGTCGAGGGCGCCAACGAAGACCAGACGGTCGGCGTGAAGATCCTCCATCGCGCAGTCGAAGAGCCGCTCCGTCAGATCGTCGAGAACGCGGGCGAGGACGCCGCGGTCATCGTCAATCGCGTCAAGGAAGGCAAGGGCAGCTTCGGCTACAACGCTGCCACCGGCGAGTTCGGCGATCTCATCGAGCAGGGCATTCTGGATCCGACCAAGGTCACGCGCCTTGCGCTGCAGAACGCCGCGTCCGTCGCCGGCCTGCTGCTCACCACCGAGGTCATGGTGGCCGAGGCTCCCAAAGAAGAGGAGCACAGCCATGGCATGCCGGGCGGCATGGGCGGGATGGATATGTAAGTTCCGGAAGGTCGCGGAACAGCGAAACCCCCGTTCTGCGCATTATGTTGAGCCCCGCTTCGGCGGGGCTTTTTTTTTGCTTTCTTCAGAGCCGCGCGGGGTTTATGTTCCGATCGAAGGAGAACCCTGATGCGGACATTTCCGTGCAACCGCGTGCCGCGCGTCGCGACCTGGGCGCTGCTTGCGGCGCTCGCCGCATGCACCGCCGGCAGCGACGAGATGGCCTGGGCGCGCGCTGCGCTCGAGCGCAACGACCAGCTCGAGATCGTGGCCGCCGATGAGAAGGCACGCACCTTCACCGTGCGCGTGAGGGAAACCGGCCAGCTGAAAGTCGTCGGGGTCGACGAGATCTCTGCGGCGCCCGCGACCGCCAGCACCGTCTCGACGGCCGCGCCGCCGTCCGTGGACGCTCCGCCCATGGTGTCGGCCGCCGAGCCTTCCGCAACATCCGGCGAGCTTGTGAGCTCGCAGCCGGCAGAGATTCCCACCGAGGTGCGAGAGCCGCCCGCGAACGTCGGCGGCGGCCGGCTGATTGCGTCTGGTCCTGGCTACAGCATCAAGGCGGGAGAAGGGGGCGCGGCGACCGAAAGCACGACAGCGGAAGTCTCCGGCGCCGCGGTCGAGCGCCGCTCGGAGCCGCTCGTTTGCCAGGGGTCGCGCTTCATGCGCATCGACGGCCGGAACATCGCGTTCGACGGCGATGCAGTGAAGGCAGAAGAGGGATGCGAGCTCTACATCACCAACAGCCGCATCACCGCCAGCGGCGTGGGTCTCGCCGCGCGCGGCGCGAGCGTGCACATCAAGAACAGCACGGTGGCCGGCAAGTCCGGCGCGATCCACGCATCCGGAAACGCGCAGATCTACGCGCAGTCGTCGCGGTTCAGGGGCATGCGCAGGCTCGACGATGCCGTGCTCCACGACATGGGCGACAATGTCTGGAATTGACGCCAGACGCCGGATCATTCCCTGAATTGAGTCCCGAGCTGCGTGCGCGCGTCGAACGCGCGCTCGATGCGCTCGCGAGCGTACCTGAGGCCAGGACGGCGCTTTCAGCCGCGCCGAGCGCGATCCGGGAATCCCTGCCCTTGGTATTTGCCGCGAGCGACTTCGTCGCCGATTCGTGTGTTCGCGATCCGCAGCTCGTTCTCGATCTGCTGACGAGCGGCGAGTTGCTCGAGTCGCACGCTTCGAGCGACGCAGCGCGCCTCGACGAGCAGTCTGACGATGCCGCATTCATGCGCGCGCTGCGTCGTTGGCGCCGGCGCGCGATGGTACGCATCGCGTGGCGCGACCTCGCGGGCTGGGCCTCGCTCGAGGAGACTCTTGGCGAGACGACGACGTTCGCCGATGCGGCCATCGGGACCGCGGTTCGGCACGCACGCAGGGTGCTCGCCGCGCGCTACGGAGAGCCGCGGTCGGCAAGCGGCGTCGTTCAACCTCTCGTAGTCGTCGGCATGGGCAAGCTCGGCGGCGGAGAGCTGAATTTTTCCTCCGACGTCGATCTCGTGTTCCTGTTTCCCGAGCACGGCGAAACGGACGGGGCGCGGCCGATCGCCAACGAGGAGTTCTTCACGCGCCTCGGCCAGACGCTGAACCGCCTGCTTGCGACGCCGACGGTCGATGGTTTCGCCTTCCGCGTCGACATGCGGCTGCGCCCGTTCGGCGACAGCGGCCCGCTCGTCGCGAGCTTCGCGTCGTTCGAGGACTACCTGGTGCGACACGGGCGGGACTGGGAGCGTTACGCATGGATCAAGGCGCGCGCGGTGACCGCTGCCGAGCGGTACGCTGAGATCTACTCGACCGCGGTGCGACCTTTCGTCTATCGGCGGTATCTCGATTTCGGCGTGTTCGAGTCGCTGCGCGAAATGAAGGCGATGATCGAGCGCGAGGTCGAGCGGCGCGAGCTGGCCGACGACGTGAAGCTCGGGCCGGGCGGCATCCGCGAGATCGAGTTCATCGTGCAGGCGCTGCAACTCGTGCGCGCCGGACAGGACCACCGGTTGCAGAGCCCTTCTCTGCTCGGCGTGCTGCCGCTGCTCGAGGGCGGCCGCCTGCTTCCGTCCGTCGCCGTCGCCGATCTGCGCGCCGCATACGTGTTTCTGCGGCGTCTCGAGAATCGCCTGCAGATGCTCGCCGATCAGCAGACGCATAGCGTGCCGGCTGACGCGGCAACGCGCGAGCGCATCGCCCTTGCCATGGTCGCGAGCGACTGGAGGTCGCTGGCACAGGATCTCGCGCGCCACCGCGACCGCGTCAGCGGCCACTTCAAGGCCGTCGTGCTTGGCCCCGGCGCCGGCGATGCGAGCGCACCGGTCGCGATCGATCTCGGACGGCTGTGGGAAGGGCAGACCGAGGCTGCCGCGCTCGGGGAGGCGCTTCGCGCCGCGGGCTTCCTGGAAGGAGATGAAATGGCGCGGCTTCTGATCGAGCTGCGCGGCGCATCTTCGGTCCGCCGTCTGGACGAGTCGGGGCGCAGGCGCCTGCAGGCGCTGCTGCCGAGGCTGCTCTCCGACATCGCCGGCAGCGCAGAGCCGCTGCCGGTGCTGCGCCGCGTGTTGCGCGTCATCGAGGCGATCGGCGGCCGGTCCGCGTATTTCTCGCTGCTGCACGAGAGCGCTCCCGCGCGTCGCCGCCTCGTGATGCTGTGCGGCCACGGCGACTTCCTCGCGGCGCAGATCGCCGCTCACCCGCTGCTCCTCGACGAACTGATCGACGAGCGCGTGCTGTCCGATCTGCCGGACCGCGCGAGCTTTGCCGCCGAGCTGGCGCTGCGTATGAACGGCGTGCACGAGGATGATCCGGAGCACCAGGTCGAAGCCTTGTGCCGCTTTCAGCGCGCGGCGATCTTTCGAGTGGCCGTCGCCGATCTGACGGGCCGGCTGGCCCTGATGCGGGTGAGCGATCGCCTCACCGAGATCGCAGAGCTCATCGTCGAGCGCGCGATGCAGCTTGCGTGGCAGCACATCACGGCGCAGTTCGGTACCCCGATGTGCGGCGAGGGCGCGGCGCGCCGCGCCGTACGCATCTGTGCGGTCGGTTACGGCAAGCTCGGCGGTCTCGAGCTCGGCTACAAGTCCGATCTCGATCTCGTCTTCCTGCACGACTCAGGCGGTGGGCGCGAGGAGACCGACGGCGCGCGTCCCATCGACAACCAGCTCTACTTCCTGCGTTTCGCGCAGCGCGTCGTGCACCTGCTCACGGTACATTCAGCGGCCGGACGGCTCTACGAAGTGGACGTGCGCCTGCGGCCGAGCGGCAAGGGCGGCCTCATCGTGACGAACGTCGCCGCCTTCGAGGAATACCAGTGCCGCGAGGCGTGGACCTGGGAACATCAGGCCCTGCTGCACGCGCGCGCCGTCGCGGGTGCGCCCGAGCTGCGTGCCGAGTTCGAGCGCGTGCGGCTCGTAACCCTGATGCACCACGTGCGTCGCGAGACCTTGCGCGAGGAAGTGCGCAACATGCGCGAGCGCATGCGACGGGAGCTTGCGAAATCGAAGCCGGGCGAGTTCGACCTCAAGCAGGATCCCGGCGGCATCGCCGACATCGAGTTCCTGGCACAGTACTGGGCGCTCACGTGGGCAAAGGATGCGCCGCCGGTCGCCACGTTCTCGGACACGATCCGCCAGCTCGAGTCGGTCGCTTCGGCGAACCTCGTCCCGCAAACGACCGTCGATGGCCTCACCGATGCGTACCGCGGCTATCGCACGCGCGCGCACCGGCTCGCGCTCGAGGATCGGCCGGCGATCGTGCGCAGCGAAGAGTTCGTGCGCGAGCGTGAGACGGTCAACCGCGTGTGGGATGCGACCATGGCGGATTGAGAGCACTGCAGTAAAATTGCGCGATGGCCGCCACGTCGAAGCCGCTCACTCAGCCGAACGCGCAGAACCACTACGAAGTGACGCCGGAAGACCTGCCGCTCTCCTGCCCGATGCCGGGCATGTACCTGTGGAATTCCCATCCGCGGGTGTATCTGCCCGTCGAAGCGGCCGGCTGGGCGAAATGCCCCTATTGCGGAGCCGAGTACACGTTGAAGAAGGGCTAGACTGAAGTTCTTTGATCGCGGAGCGAAGTTTCCCTTCAGCTTCCGGAGGATAGCCCCGGTTGGGGCGAGTAGTTTCTGTCTACACGCTGATCTGATCGATTAATTCGAAGGCGCGGCGCTGC
>JBQTHP010000054.1:0-2375 GCA_052389755.1 Gammaproteobacteria bacterium | reverse complement strand
TACCCCGCGGCAATTCGCGCGGGGCAGAACAAGCTCACCGTTGCCTGCATCGATGAATGGAAGAATCGCGACGGCAGCGCCGCGTTCGGCGGCACCTGCCTCAATGCGGGCTGCATTCCGTCGAAAGCGCTCCTCGAATCTTCCGAGCTCTTCCACCGCCTGCACGAGGAATTCGGCGTGCACGGCATCAAGGCGAGCGGGATCAGTCTCGACCTGGCCACCATGCAGAAGCGCAAGGCAGGTATCGTCAGGAAGAGCACGGATGGCATCAACGCCCTCTTCAAGTCGAACGGCGTCACGCCGCTGCAAGGTCACGGCAGGCTGCTCCCGGGCAAGCGCGTGGAGTTCACGGCGCACGACGGCACGAAGCGCGAGCTCGTGGCGAAGCACGTCGTGCTCGCATCCGGCTCCGTGCCCATGGAGCTGCGCTCGGCCCCGTTTGACGGTCGGTACATCGTGGATTCGTGGGGCGCGCTCGATCTCGACGCGGTGCCGAAGCGCCTCGGCGTGATCGGTGCGGGCGTCATCGGGCTCGAGCTCGGCAGCGTCTGGCGCCGCCTCGGCAGCGCGGTCGTCGTTCTGGAAGCACTACCGGATTTTCTGCCCGTCGCCGACCAGCAGCTCGCGAAAGAGGCGCTGCGCCACTTCAGGAAGCAGGAGCTCGACATCCGTCTCGGCGCGAAGGTGACCGGCGCGAAAGTCGCGAGCGGCGCCGTCGATGTGACCTTCACCGATGCGAAGGGCGAGCACACGCTCACCGTCGACAAACTGGTGGTCGCCATCGGCCGGCGGCCCTTCACGAAGGATCTGCTCGGATCCGGCGCCGGCATCGAGCTCGACGAGCGCGGCTTCATCAAGGTGGACCAGGAGTGTCGCACCGGCGTAGAGGGCATCTGGGCAGTCGGCGACTGCGTCCGCGGGCCGATGCTCGCGCACAAGGGCAAGGAAGAAGGCGTCATGGTCGCAGACCTGATCGCCGGGCACTTCGCGGAGGTCAATTACAAGGCGGTGCCGTCAGTCATCTACACCGCGCCTGAGATCGCCTGGGTCGGGCTCACGGAAGAGGAGATCAAGGCGAGCGGGCGCGCTTACAAGACCGGCGTGTTTCCGTTTCTCGCGAGCGGCCGCGCCCGCGCAATGGAAGCGCCGCAGGGCTTCGCCAAAGTCATCGCGGCACAGGACGACGACGAGATCCTGGGCGTGCACATCATCGGCGCGATGGCGGGTGAGCTGATCGCAGAAGCGGTGCTCGCGCTCGAGTATTCGGCGAGCTGCGAGGACCTGCAGCGTACGATGCACGCGCACCCGACGCTCTCGGAGGCGCTGCACGAGGCGGCACTGGCGGCGGATAAGCGCGCTATCGATTCGCTGAATCGATAGCGCGGGCTACAGGCTGCAGCCTACTCCGCCAACCTGAATTCGATGCGCACCTGCGTGCGCCAGTCCACCGGCACGCCATCCTCTATGCGCGGCTCGTAGCGCCAGTATCTGACTGCACTCAGTGCGGCACGGTCGAACACGCCTGACGGAGTGCCTTCGACCACGACTGCATCCCTCACGCGTCCGGAAGCGGTCACGGTGAATGCCACGTCGACTGAGCCTTCGGTGCCGCTCGCGGCGGCGTTGGGCGGGTAGTCCGGCGGCGCGTTTCGCAAGAGCTTCGCTTCGCGGACCACGGGCGGAATGTCGGAAGGGCTGGCGATCGCCTTGCGCGGCTCCAGAGGCTCCGGCGGCGCCGACGCTGGCGCGGCAGGTTCCTGAACGGTCCCGTCCGCCGTCGGCGCATCGGATGATTCGAGCGTTCGTCCGGCAAAGGTCGATGTGGGCGGTTCGGTGGTCGTGGGCGGTTCGGTGGTCGTCGCTGCTGCCGACGGTTGGGCGAGCGCTGTGCCGGACTCCGGCGGCTCAGGCGATTCTGCGATCGGCGGTTCGACGGCACTGGGCGGATCGGCAACGGGCGGTGCTGCGCTTTCGCCCGGCTGTGCAAGGCCCACGGCCGGGTCGGGCGGTGCATCGGCCAGGATGGGCGCGTCGGCGACAGGTTTGCGCCGCTCGAGCGCTGCACGCGCGGGCGCGGTGTCGTCGAGAATGACTGGATCGCGCGCCTGCGCAGGCTCGGTCTTCGCGGCGTCCGAATCACCGATGCTCAACGACAACGCAAGGGCGAGTGCCACCAGCACGGCCGCAACGGCAGCACCGAGGACGATGTGCTTTCGTCGTAGCCGAAAGCCGCTGGGCATCATGTGCAGCCGAGCGTGCAACTGCGCGAGCGCCGGCAATACGTCGGCGGCGCGCGGCGGATGCGAATGCGTGGACGGTCGCGGCGCAACCGCCTTCGGCGGCGCAGCTTTCGTTGGCGCGCTCACCGGTGCCGA
>JBQTHP010000053.1:0-24659 GCA_052389755.1 Gammaproteobacteria bacterium | reverse complement strand
CAATTATGCGCACCTTCCGATCGCTCGCGTCTTCAGGCCGCGCCGACTCCGAGCTCATCTCACCGCCGGCCACCCTCAACCCCAGCGCAACTCTGCGAGCGACACACGTTTGAAACTACTATCCGTCCGCTGTCGCGATTCGGGTCAGCCGTGTAGAGGCCGTCCACGTCCGAAAGCAGCACCATGCAATCGGCGCTGGCCATCTGCGCCACGCGCGCAGCGAGGCGGTCGTTGTCGCCATAGCGAATTTCGGCGGTAGCGACCGTGTCGTTCTCGTTGACGATGGGCATGACATCGAGGTCGAGCAGCGATTCGAACGTGGCGCGGGCGTTCAGGTAGCGACGGCGCTGCTCGCTGTCCTGCAGGGTGAGGAGCAACTGCGCCACGGTCACGCCATGGCGTTCGAACACCTCTCTATATATATGAGCGAGACGGATCTGGCCGACCGCGGCCGCCGCCTGGCTCTGCTCCAGGCGCAGCGGTCCTTGCGGAAATCCGAGATCACGGCGGCCGAGCGCGATCGCGCCCGATGACACCAGAATGACCTGCTGCTCGCGCTTGCGCAGGCGCACGAGATCCTCGACCAGGGCCTCGAGCCACACGCGATTCATCCGGCCCTGTTCCTGGTCGACGAGCAACGCCGAGCCCACTTTCACGACGACGCGACGAGCGGTGCTGAGCGGCGAGCTACGCGCAGACTGGTGTCGCGTCACGTCGAAGCCGATCTCCCGGGCGGGCTGCTGCCCAAGAGCAGTCAGATTACGCGACGAAGCAGCGGCCCGATACCCTTGAGCGCCGTGATCGTAAAGAGGTCCGGGCATGTCTTGCTGTATCGCTCGATGCCGATCGAGAGGGTCGAGGGATCGCGATTCAGGCGCCGCGCCACCTCGCTGAGCGTGGCGATGCCCCGCTGCGTCGCGTGCCCAGGCGATGAGCGCACGCGCCTGAGCGCCTGCGGAAGTCCCTCCGCGCGCCATCGGCTATCCCAGCGGCACATACGTCGCGTACTCGTCCGCCTGAGCGCAAGCCTGTCGGATATATCCTGTGGACCGACGGCCTCTGGCGATTCGACCATCCGTGCGCCATGCGCATGGATCTGATACCTGGAGCGTTCGGGCGGGTCCTTCGCGAACACCGTGAGTCGCGCCGGCTCTCGCAGGAAGCGCTCGCGCTCGGCGCCGACGTCGATCGCACGTTCGTCAGTCAGATCGAGCGCGGCGTGCGCCAGCCCACACTGACCACGCTCTGCAAGCTGGCGCAGGCACTCGACGTCCAGCCGTCCACGCTCATCGCACGGATGGAGCGTCAGCTCGCAAGATAGCGGCTCATTCCAGCACGACGAGGAGGTCCTTGGCTTCGACGTGCGAACCCGCCTTTGCCAGGACCTCGCCGACTGCGCCATCGGTGTCCGCGCGCACAGCCGCCTCCATCTTCATGGCCTCCAGCGTCACGAGCACCTCGCCGCGCGCGATCCGCTGGCCGATGGCGACGTTGACCGTCACGACCTTGCCGGGCATCGGCGCAGCGACATGCTTCGGATTGCCTGCGTCGGCCTTGCGCGTTGCGGGACTCTTCGCCGCCTGGCTGCGGTCGCGCACCCGCACCGAGCGTGGCTGGCCGTTCAGCTCGAAGAACACCGTGCGCGTGCCATCCTCATGCGGATCGCTCGTCGCCAGGTAACTCACGATGAGCGTCTTGCCGCGCTCGAGATCGATCACGATCTCCTGCCCTGCCTCCATGCCATAGAAAAACACCGGCGTAGGCAGGATGCCGGGATCGCCGAACTGGATGCGGTCATTCGCGTATTCGAGCCACACCCGCGGATACATCAGATATGAAGCGAGGTCGGTATCCTCCACTGGTCGCGGCATGTGCTGCTGGATGAACGCCCGCGCTTTCTCGAGGTCCGCCGGCGGTAGCACCTCGCCGGGCCGGACGGTGACGGGCGCAGCTCCCCGGAGCACCTTGGTCTGCAGCGTCTTCGGGAAGCCCTGGTGTGGCTGACCGAGATCGCCGCGGAAGAGCTGCACGATCGATTCCGGAAATGCGACGGGCGTGTCCGGATCGAGCACGGCGCTCTTCGTGATGCCGTTGGTCACCATGAGGATCGCGAGATCGCCCACCGCCTTGGACGTCGGAGTGACCTTGACGATGTCGCCGAGGAGCTCGTTGACGTCGGCATAGGCCTGCGCCACCTCCGGCCAGCGCCCGTCCTCGATGCCGAGCGAACGCGCCTGCTCGCGAAGGTTCGTGTACTGCCCGCCCGGCATGCCGTGAACGTAGACCTCGGAGGCGCCCGAGCGGATCTCGCTTTCGAAAGCCCCGTAGTTCGTGCGCACCTGCTCCCAGTACGAGGAAATCATCCGCAGCTTTGCCGGATCCACACCTGGATCGCGCGGCCCGTGGCGCAGCGCCTCGACGATCGAGCCCAGATTGGGTTGCGAGGTGAGTCCGCTCATCGCGTCGATGGCGCCGTCCACGGCATCGGCGCCTGCATCCACCGCGGCGATCACGCTCGCGGCGGCGATGCCGCTGGTGTCGTGCGTGTGGAAGTGCACCGGCAGGCCGATCTCTTCCTTCAGCGCCTTGACGAGCGCGTAGGCCGCGCGCGG
Source organism: Gammaproteobacteria bacterium (assembly GCA_052389755.1). Lineage (GTDB taxonomy): Bacteria > Pseudomonadota > Gammaproteobacteria > Steroidobacterales > Steroidobacteraceae > JBQTHP01. The sequence goes on along the minus strand of JBQTHP010000053.1, from coordinate 22,047 downwards.
CCTGCACAAGCCGGCCATGTCCTTGATGCCGAGGACGTGCGTTCCGGCCGCCTTGAGCTCGCGCGCCAGCGCGAGGTAGTAGTCGAGCGTGTATTTCTTCTCGCGCGGATCGGTGAGGTTGCCAGTATAGCAGATCGCCGCCTCGCACAGCTTGCCCGAGCCGAGCACCGCGTCGATCGCGACACGCATGTTCTCGACCCAGTTGAGCGAATCGAAGATGCGGAACACGTCGATGCCGTTCGCCGCGGCCTGCTGCACGAAGAACCGCACGACGTTGTCGGGATAGTTGGTGTAGCCCACCGCGTTTGCGGACCGCAGCAGCATCTGCAGCAGGAGATTCGGCATGCGCTGGCGCAGCTCGCCGAGCCGCTGCCATGGATCCTCGCGCAGGAAGCGCATCGCGACGTCGAAGGTCGCCCCGCCCCAGCACTCCACCGAGAACAGCTCGGGGAGGAGCCGGGAGTAGTACGGCGCAATCGCAGTCATGTCGATCGTGCGCAGCCTCGTGGCGATCAGGGACTGGTGCGCATCGCGCATCGTGGTGTCGGTCAGCAGCACGCGCGGCTCGGCCAGCATCCATTTCGCGAGCTTCTCCGGCCCGACGGAGTCGAGCAGCTGCTTCGTGCCTGCGGGTGGAGCGGCCGCCACGGACGCCTTCGGCACGCGTGGCGTCGCGAAGCGCGCCGGACGCTGGCGCTGCTTCAGCTCCGGATTGCCGTTGACGATCACCTCGCCGATGAAAGAGAGAATGCGCGTCGCGCGATCGCGCCGGCGCGGCCAATGGAAGAGCTCTGGAGTCTCGTCGATGAACTTCGTGGTGTAGTCGGCACGCGCGAAGCGCGGATGCGTGATGAGCTGATCCAGAAAGCGCAGGTTGGTCACGACGCCGCGAATGCGGAATTCCCAGAGCGCCCGGTGCATCCGCGCGATCGTCTCCTCGGGTGTGGGTGACCAGGCGGTGACCTTCACGAGCAGCGAGTCGTACGAGCGTGTGATGATCGCGCCCGTGTACGCGGTGCCGGCATCCAGGCGGATGCCGAAGCCCGCCGGGCTGCGGTAGGCGGTGAGCCGGCCGTAGTCGGGTATGAAGCTGTTCTCCGGGTCCTCGGTCGTCACCCGACACTGGAGCGCGTGCGCGCTCGCGCGGATGTCCTCCTGTTTCGGCACCCCGCTCCCGGCCTCGCCGATGCGGGCACCGTCGGCGATGCGGATCTGCGCCTTGACCAGATCGATGCCGGTGACACATTCGGTGACCGTGTGCTCCACCTGAATGCGGGGGTTCACTTCGATGAAGTAGAACTTGCCGGTGTCGGCATCCTGCAGGAATTCGACGGTACCGGCGTTCTGGTAACGGGCCGCACGGCCGATGGCGAGCGCCGCCTCGGTGAGCTCGGCCCGCTGAGAGCCGCTCAGGAATACCGCGGGCGCGCGCTCCACGACCTTCTGGTTGCGCCGCTGCACGGTACAGTCGCGCTCGAATACGTGCACGAGATTGCCGTGCGCATCCCCGAGGATCTGCACCTCGACGTGCCGCGCGCGGCGCACCAGCCTCTCGAGGTAAACCTCGTCGTTGCCGAACGCCGCCTTCGCTTCGCGGCGTGCCACCGGAAGAAGCTCTTCGAGCTGCGCGGCGTTCTCGACGATGCGCATGCCCCGCCCGCCGCCGCCCCAGCTCGCTTTCAGCATCACGGGGAAGCCGATCGCCTGCGCAAGGTTCCGGGACTCGGAGACCGACAGGGGCAGCGGCGGCGTGGCAGGCATGACCGGTACGCCCGCATTCCGGGCGAGCTCGCGCGCGGCGACCTTGTTGCCGAGAGTGCGCATCGTCTCCGGACGCGGGCCGATGAAGATGAAGCCGTCCTGGGCGCACGCCTCCGCGAATTCCGGGTTCTCGGAAAGAAAGCCGTAACCGGGATGAATCGCGTCGACCTGCGCCTCGCGCGCGACGCGCAGGATGTCCGGGATGTCGAGATAGGCCTCGACGGGCCCTTTGCGTTCCCCTACGACGTACGCTTCATCGGCCTTGATCCTGTGCAGCGAGAAGCGGTCCTCGTGCGAATGGATCACCACCGTGCGGACGCCGAGCTCGGTCGCCGCGCGCATGACGCGGATGGCGATCTCGCCGCGGTTCGCGACCAGCAGGCTGCGGATGCGTTGGAGCATGGGACCGATACATCATAGCGGCAACGCGGGCACCCGGCTGTCGGGTCCACTCACCGGGCGCGCTTGCCCCGTGCCTGCAGGCGAATCGCTGCGCCGCCGCCGGGCGCGACGTGCAACTGCATGGCCTCGCCGCGCCTGACCTCGCGAGTCTCGATGACGATGGCGTGCCGGTTCGACTTCCAGTCGGCGCCCTCGCCGTCTCGATAGATCTGCGCAACGTACTGCCGCCCGTCGTCCAGGAAGTCGAGCGGTATTTCGAGCATGCGTGCGTTCTCGTCGGTGACGCTGCCGACGTACCAGTCGTCGCTGTTGCGATCCTTGCGTGCGAACGTCGCATAGTCTCCGACCTCGCCGTTCACCACACGCGTGTCGGCCCAGTCCGTCGGCACGTCTTTGATGAACTGGAACGGACGCGGATACTTTTCGTAGTTTTCGGGCAGGTCCGCGGCCATCTGCAATGGAGCGTAGATGACGACGTAGAGCGCAAGCTGCTTCGCGATTGTGGACTGGATCGGCCGGCCATTCGCGCCGACGAGGCTCAGGACGCCGGGCGTCAGATCGAAGGGCCCGGCGAGCATGCGGGTGAACACGAGGTTCGCTTCGTGCTCGGGCGGGTTCGGAGGATCGCCCCAGGCGTTGTACTCCATGCCGCGCGCGCCTTCGCGCGACACCCAGTTCGGGTACGTGCGCCTGAGTCCCGTGTCCTTGATCGGCTCGTGCGGGAGCACGGCAATGCGGCGCTTCGCCGCCTCGGTCACGACTTTGAGGTGGTGCACCGACTGCACCTGGCCGTCGTGCCACTCGAAATGAATCCTGCCGTCCTCACCCAGCGCCCGGATGCCGCCCGCATCGGCGACGTAACCGGTCTTGACGCTGTCGATTCCGAGTTTCGCGTACAGGTCGAGAGCGGGTGCGAGCTGCTTCTCGTAGCGAGCGACGTTGCCGGAGGTTTCGTGATGTCCGACGAGGCGGACCCCTTTGCGGCGCGCATAGGCCGCGACGCCCTCGAGATCGAAGTCGGGATAGGGCTTCGTGAAGCTGAAGGAGTCGCCCGCGAACCAGTCCCCATCCCAGCCTTCGTTCCAGCCCTCGATCAGCACGCCGCGAAAACCGTGCTTCGCGGCGAAGTCTATGTAGCGTCTGGCGTTGCGCGTCGTCGCCGCGTGCCGGGGACCCGATCCCCAGCTCCCGGTACCGATGTGCATCTCCCACCAGATGCCGATGTACTTGGCCGGCTTGAACCACGAGACGTCGCCCAGCCGGTTCGGCTCGTTGAGATTGAGGATCAGATCCGACATGTACAGCCCGGCGGCAGTGTCGGCGATCTGCAAGGTGCGCCACGGCGTCGTGAACGGCGCCGTCCGGCGCACTTTCGCGCCCTGCGACGACGGCGACAGCACCGCCTTGAGTCGCTGGCCTTCGACGCGGCGCAGCCACATGGCGGCGTAATCGACGAGGGCGGCTTCATGGACCGCGATGTGCAAGCCGCGCTCGGTCCTGATGGTCAGCGGTGTGTGCGCCTGGCTGACTTCGGCCAGCGGTGTCTTGCGATAGAGATACTCGTAGCGATTCCATTCGCCGCCCGGTATCCACCACGCCGTCGCCGGATCGACCACGGCGAATTCGGTGAGCTCCTCGAGGATCCCGACGTCTTGCAGTTGTGGCTGCTCGGGAAACTCGTAACGGAACCCGAGTCCGTCGTCATAGACCCGGAACACGACGATGAGGCGGCGCGCGAGGCGCGCCGTCTCGACCAGCGTCACTTTGAGCTCGTTGAAGTGGTTGCGGACGTAACGCCGCTCGCCCCAGGGCTGCTCCCAGGTTTCCTCTACGCTTCGTGTCACATGCGACTGCGCCCTGAAACTGCGCTCGAGCTTCGGTGCATCGGTCAGCAGGAACCCCAGGCGCGACTCTGCGATCACCGGAGCGCCTGATCGTGTCACGGAGTACCCGGGCCGCCCCTCGCTGTTGAGCGTGACGGTCACCTTCAACGTGCCGCCCGGCGAGGACACCGTAGCGACCGGAGTGGCGGTCTCCGCGAACGCACAGCTCGCGATCAACATCAGGGCCGGCCCAATGCAACGGATCAACATGGTCTTTCGAACTCCTTTGCTGGTGTTCAGCCCGGGCAACGCCCCGGATCGGCTGCGGTCGGCAAGTAGCCGGGTGGATCGATGTCGTCGAGCTCGCGTCGCAGCTCGGCGAGCCGGCGCTGCATCCGCTGCATCTGCGCCGCGTGCTCGGTTCGTCCGGCGAGATTCACCATCTCGTCCGGGTCGTTCTCCAGATCGTACAACTCCCGCTCCTGCGGGTGCTGCCAGAAATGGATCAGCTTCCAGCGCCGCCCGCGCACGCCCCGATGCGCGCGCACGCAGTGCGCGGCCGGAAACTCGTAGTACTCGTACAGAAAATCCTCGCGCCAGCGCGTGCGTGCGCCGCGCAGCAGCGGTGACCAGCTCGTGCCTTGCATCGAGCCCGGCACGTGCACGCCGCAGAGATCGAGCACAGTCGGCGCAACGTCGATGTTGAGCACGAGGTGCTCGCGGTCGATGCGCCCCGCGTCGAGGGCCGCCGGCCAGCGCAGCAGCATCGGCACCCGGATCGACGGCTCGTACATGAGCCGCTTGTCGTAGAGGCCGTGCTCGCCGAGGAAGAAGCCGTTGTCCGAGGCGTAGAGCACAAGGGTGTTCTCGGCGAGTCCTTCGCGGTCGAGAAGCTCGAGCGTCCGGCCGACGTTTTCATCGACGCCGAGCAGTACGCGGTAATAGTTCTTCACCAGCGCCTGGTAGTTCGCGAGCGCGCGCTCCTTCGGCGGCAAGGTGCCCGGAACGCCGCGGCCCGCGAAATCCGGCATGTCGCCGATGCGCATCTCGGATTTCTGCAGCGCCTGCGAACGTTCGTCGAGTGTCTCGTGGAAAGTAGCCGGGAGCGGGATCTCGATATCCTCGAAGGCCTTTGCGAAGCGCGGCGCCGGCTCCCAGGCGCGATGCGGCGCCTTGAACTGATAGAGCAGGCAGAAAGGTAAGTTCTTCGGGCGGTTGCGCAGGAAAGCGAGCGCCTGCTCGCCGATCACGTCGTCCGTGTGGCCGCGCTGCCTCGTGAGCGCGCCGTTGATCAGCATCTCGGGGTCGAAGTACATGCCCTGCCCCGGGAGAATCGCGGTGTGATCGTAGCCCGCGGGTGGCGTGTTGATGTGCCACTTGCCCACCACGCCTGTGAAGTAACCCGCGGCGCGCAGGAGATTCGGCCACGTGGTCTCGTTGCGCAGCTTCGGCTCGCCCGTGAAGCCGGATTCCTCCCCATTCGTGCGCATGCCGTGCGTGTGGGAGTACTGGCCGGTGAGATACGTCGCGCGGCTCGGCAGGCAGAGTGCGTTCGTGACGAAGGCCTGGTTGAAGCGCACGCCTTCGTTGCCGATGCGGTCGAGGTTCGGCGTTTCGAGCATGCGGTTGCCGTACACGCCGAGCGCGCTCTGTGCGTGATCGTCCGTCATGATGAAGAGCACGTTCGGCCGCTCGCGCACACACGCGGCGAGCCATGGCGTCGCCGACAGGACGCCGAGCCACTTCGCTGCCGTGCGGCGGTCGATGGCGTTCAATTCAGGCGCTCTTCGGAGGCAGGATCGAAGAGATGAAGCTTCTCCGGCGCGTATACCAGAGTGACCGCGGCGCCTGGATGCGGAAGCCGCGCCGGCTGCACGCGCGCGATAAGGTCGGTCCCGCCGAGGCGGGCATGGACGAAGGCCTCGCTTCCGACCGGTTCCACGGCATCCACCGTCGCGGTGAAAGCGGGCGTCGTCGCGGCGGGATGCGCGGCGGCGATCTGCAGATCTTCGGGACGCAGCCCGACGATGAGCTCGCGCGCCTCGCCGCCCGCGACCCCGGAAGGCACGCTGCCGAGCGGCAGCGTCGCCGTCCCGGTGTCCAGACACGGCCCGTCGCCGCTGCCGCGAAGCGTGCCGCGGAAGAAATTCATCGCGGGGCTGCCGAGAAACCCCGCAACGAAGAGATTCGCCGGGCGCGCGTAGAGGCGTAGCGGCGTGTCGATCTGCTGAATCTCGCCGCGATTGAACACAACGATGCGCTGCCCCAACGTCATCGCTTCGATCTGATCGTGCGTGACGTAGATCATCGTGGTCGCGAGGCGCCGGTGCAGCCGCGCGATCTCGGTGCGCATGGTGGAGCGCAGCTTCGCATCGAGATTCGACAGCGGCTCATCGAGCAGGAACACGCGCGGCTCGCGCACCAGCGCGCGCCCGAGCGCCACACGCTGCCGCTGCCCGCCGGACAGCTGCCGCGGTCGTCTGTCGAGAAGGTCCTCGATTCCGAGGAGCTGCGCCGCCTCGCGCACGCGGCGGTCGATCTCGGTTCGCGACTGGCGTCGCAACATGAGTCCGAACGCCAGGTTCCCGGCCACCGTCATGTGCGGATAGAGCGCGTAGCTCTGAAAGACCATCGCGATATCGCGATCCTTGGGAGCGACGTCGTTGACGATGCGATCGCCGATCGAGATGCAACCGGAGGTCACGCTCTCGAGGCCGGCGATCATCCGCAAGGTAGTGGATTTACCGCACCCCGAGGGGCCGACGAGCACCAGCAGCTCCGACTCCCCGGCCGCGAACGAGGCATCCGCGACTGCGACTTGCCCGCCGTCGTACACCTTGCGGACGTGGTCCAGAACGACGCTCGCCATGCGTATAATGTAACCGGTTTCAAGCCCATGGCCACCACGATCAGCTTTCCGCAGGATTTCATCTGGGGCGGCGCCACGTCCGCCTATCAGGTGGAGGGTTCGCCGCTCGCCGATGGCGCCGGACCGAGCATCTGGCACCGCTTCGCGAATACGCCGGGTCATGTCCTCGACGGCGACACGGCCGACGTCGCCTGCGATCACTATCGTCGTTACGCGAGCGACATCGCTTTGATGCGCGAGCTCGGCTTCAAGGCGTATCGCTTCAGCATAGCCTGGGGGCGCGTGATGCCGCGCGGCAAAGGCGCGGTGAACGCCGCGGGCCTCGGCTTCTACGAGCGGCTGGCGGATACGCTGCTGGCGAACGGCATCGAACCGGTTGCCACGCTCTATCACTGGGATCTGCCGGCGGCGCTCGACGATCTCGGCGGCTGGCTGAATCCGGACGTCGCGAACTGGTTCGCCGAGTACGCGTCGGTGGTGTTCGGCAAGCTCGACGACCGCGTGAAGATGTGGGCGACGATCAACGAGCCGTGGGTGGTGAGCGATGGCGGCTATCTGCACGGCGCGCTCGCGCCCGGTCATCGCAATCGGTTCGAGGCGCCGATCGTTTCGCTCAACCTCTTGCGCGCGCATGGTGCAGCCGTGCAGGCGTATCGCGCGCAGGGACGGCACCGCATCGGCCTCGTGGTGAACATCGAGCCGAAGTACTCCGCGTCGAAGAGCGCGGAGGACGAGGCGGCGACCGCCCGCGCCGATGCGTACATGAATCGCCAGTATCTCGACCCGGTGTTCTTCGGGCGCTGCCCGGCGGAGATGGCGGAGATCTTCGGCGATGCCTGGCCGGACTTTCCGGCCTCGGACTTCGCGCTCATCCGCCAGCCGATCGATTTTCTCGGCATCAACTACTACACGCGCAACGTCATGCGACACGACGAGGCGGCGTGGCCGCTGCGAGCCTCGCCGGTGCGGCAGAAGCATCTGACGTACACCGAGACGGACTGGCAGGTGTACCCGCAGGCGCTCACCGACTGCCTCGTGTGGGTCAAGCGCCGATACGGCGATGTTCCGATCTACGTCACCGAGAACGGCGCGGCGTTCTACGATCCGCCGGCCGTGGATGGCCAGGCGCTCGACGATCCTCTGCGCGTCGCGTATCTGCGCGAGCACCTCAAGGCGCTGCACGACGCACGCGCGCAGGGCGTCGACGTGCGCGGCTACTTCGTGTGGTCCGTGCTCGACAACTTCGAGTGGTCGCTCGGATACTCGAAGCGTTTCGGCATCGTGCACGTGGACTTCGCGACCCAGCGCCGCACTCCGAAGGCAAGCGCGAGCTTTTATTCGTCGGTCATCGCGTCGAATGGCCGCGTGCTGAACGGCAGCGGCTGATTCGTTCACTCCGTAATCGTGAACTCCGCACTGCTGCCGCGTTGCGAATCCGGGCCGACCCAGATGGTGACGGCCGCTGGCTCGACCACCTTCCGCATGTCGATGTTCCAGAACGCGAGCGCCTGCTCGTCCAGACTGAACTCGATGCGGCGGGACTCCCCGGCGCGCAGCGCGAGCCGCTGAAAACCTTGCAGCTCACGCACCGGACGCGCGACGGACGTGCCGCGCTGGCGGATGTATAGCTGCGCGACTTCGACGCCGTCGCGATTGCCGGCGTTCTTCACTTCGAGCGCCACACGCAGCCTTTCCGCACCGCCATTCAGCGCGCGAGCGCTGAGCGAGGTGGCGCTCAACGTGAGCGCGGAGTATTCGAAGCGCGTATAGCTCATGCCGTGACCGAACGGGAAGAGCGGCGCGTTCAGTTCATCGATGTAGCGCGAAACGTATTTCTCGTCCCCGATCTGCGCGGGGCGTGTGAGATCGACTTTGTCCGCGGGACGGCCGGTGTTGAGGTGGTTGTAATACAGCGGCTCCTGGCCGACGCTGCGCGGCATGCTCGCGGTCAATCGACCGGTGAAGTTCGCGGCGCCAGTGAGCACGCGCACGAGCGCGGGGCCGGCCTGGATCCCGGGATGCCAGGCCTGCACGATCGCTCCAGCCTTGTCGACCACGGAGGTCAGCGCCAGCGGCCGACTGAACACGATCAGCACGAGGGGTTTACCGCTCGTAGCGACGGCTTCGACGAGCGCTTCCTGCATGCCCGGCAGTCGCAGTGATGTCCGCGACGCTGCTTCGCCCGTCATTTCGCCGGCGTTTTCGCCGACCGCCACCAGCACGACATCGGAGCGACGCGCGGCCTCGACGGCGGGTGCGATGCCCGCGTCGGATCCGCCGAGGATCTCGACACCTTTCTCATAGAGCAGCGTCAGCTTGCGTTTCGCGGCGTAATCGGCAAGGGCCACACGCAGCGTGACCGCATCCCGGGCATCACCCTTACCGGCCCATGAACCCAGCATGTCCTCCGGACTGTCGGCTAGCGGGCCGATCAGCGCAATCGTTTTGACGCCGGCACTGAATGGAAGCGGCGCAGATCCGCCGGAGGCCGGCTCGTTCTTCAACAGCACGAACGATTGCTCCGCCGCCGTGCGCGCAAGCTCGAGGTGCGCCGGATCCAGCGCCTCGCCCTGCGCGGACTCACTCACGTACGGACGCTCGAACAATCGCAGCGCGAACTTCACTCGCAGGATGCGTCGGACCGATTCATCGATCACCGGGACGGGAACCTTGCCGCTCTTCACCTGCGCGGCGAGCTCGTTCAGGTAAAGACCGCCTTCCATATCCATGTCCACGCCCGCAAGGATTCCCTTGCGCGCCGCGGTGGCACCGTCGATGGCGATGCCGTGCGGAATCACCTCCTTCACGGACGTCCAGTCGCTCAGGACGAAACCGCGAAAGCCCCACTCGCGGCGCAGGATCTGGTCGAGCGTGAACGCATTGGCGCTCGCCGGAACGCCGTTGATGGCGTTGAAGGCGCTCATCAACGTGGCTGCACCCGAATTCACCGCGGCGCGAAACGGCGGCAGGTAAACGTCGCGCAGCAGGCGCTCGGGAATTTCGGTCGTGTTGTAGTCGCGCCCGCCTTCGGCCGCTCCGTATCCCACGTAGTGTTTGGCGCACGCGGCGATCGATGTCGGCTCGCTCAGGCTCTTGCCCTGATAGCCGCGCACGTAGGCCACGGCCATCTCCGAGCCGAGATAGGGATCTTCGCCCGCGCCCTCGACGATCCTTCCCCAGCGCGCATCGCGCGCGATGTCGACCATCGGCGCGAAGGTCCAGCGCACTCCGTCCGCGGCGGCTTCACGCGCGGCGACTGCGGCCGCTCGTTCGACCAGCTCCGGATTCCAGGTCGCCGCAAGGCCCAGCGGCACCGGAAATACCGTGCGGTAGCCATGGATCACATCGAAGCCGAACAGCAGCGGGATCTTCAGCCTCGTGCGCGTCATGGCGATGCGCTGCAGCTCGTTCGTCTCCTTCGCGCCCGTCGCGTTGAGCAGCGAGCCGATCTGGCCGGCCGCGACCATCTCGCGATAGTCGCCGCGCCCGGTGCCCGGTCCGGTCGGCTGTCCGGCAGCAAACTGGTTCAACTGCCCCAGCTTCTCTTCGAGCGTCATCTGCGCCAGGAGTGACGAGATGCGAGCTTCGATCGCGGGATCGTCGAGCTGAGATCGCGCTTGAGCGGAAGCCGCGAGAACGCCGAGCAGCAGGAGCGCACCGACACGTTTCATCCCTTGAGACTCCCCATGAGTACCCCCTCGATGTAATGGCGTTGCAACAGCAGGAACAGCGCCAGTACCGGCACCACCGTCAGCACGGATCCCGCCATCATCAGCTCGTTGTCCTGCACGTACTCGCGCGACAGGTTCGCGAGCGCGACCGGCAGCGTCTGCACGTCAGCACCGGTGAGCACGATGAGCGGCCACATGAAATCGTTCCAGCTCGCGAGGAGCGTGAACACCGCGAGCGTCACGAGCACCGGTTTCAGGAGCGGCAGCACGATGGCCGAGAAGATGCGCCACTCGCTCGCGCCGTCGATGCGCGCCGCTTCGAGAAGCTCGTCTGGCAGCGAGAGCGCGTACTGGCGCACGAGAAAGATGCCGAAGATGCTCGCCATCGCGGGAACGATCACGCCCGCGTAGGTGTTCACGAGCCCGAGGTGCTTCATCAGAAGGAAAAGCGGGATCATCGCGACCTGCGCGGGAATCACGAGCGCGCCGACGAGAAACCGGAACAGGCGATCGCGCCCGGCGAAGCGCAGCTTCGCGAACGCGTAGCCGGCCATCGAATTGAAGAGCAGCGACAGCAGGGTCGCGCCGCCGGCGACGAGCGTGCTGTTGAGGAAGTGCCGGCCGATGCCCTCGCGCGCAAAGAGCCTGCGATAGTTGTCGAGGGTCGGCGCCTCCGGCAGGAGCGGCGGTGGAACGCTGCTCGCCTCGCCCGGCGCCATGAACGACACCGACACCATCCAGAGAAGCGGAAACAGCGCGAACACCGCGAGCGCGGCGAGCAGCGCCTGCAGGAGCCAGCTCTTCACGCGCGCTTCCACTGCGGCGCCGTCACGGCGAAGATCACGAGAAACAGAAGAAACGCGACGGCGGAAGCCGCGCCGAGGTTCCACCACTTGAAGCCTTCCTCGTACATGAAATAGAGCACGCTCACGGTGCTCTGCAGCGGCCCTCCTTCGGTCATCACGTACGGCTCGGCGAAGAGCTGGAAGTAGCCGGCGGTGGTGATGATGCTCACGAGCAGCAGCGTAGGGGCGATCATCGGCAGCGTGATGCTGCGCAACTTCCGCCACGCCGAGGCGCCGTCGATGCGCGCCGCCTCGTAGAGATCCGCCGGCACGCTCTGCAGCGCCGCGATGAAGATCACCATGTTGTAGCCGAAGTTCTTCCACACCGCGAGCAGGATGATCGACGGCATCGCCCAGCGCGGATCGCCGAGCCAGTCGATCGGTTCGACGCCGAGCCGCGCGAGGCCGTCGTTCAGGAGCCCATATCGCGTGTGAAAGATGTAACGCCACACGACCGCGACCGCGACGAGCGTCGTGACCACCGGCGCGAAGTACGCGGTGCGATAGAAGGCCTTGAAGCGCGCGAGGCGCGCATCCAGCAGGAGCGCCGCGCCGAGCGAGACGGCAATGGACAGCGGCACGCCGATGAGCACGAAATAGAAGGTGTTGGCGAGCGACTTCCAGAACAGCGGCCGCGTGAGGAGCTGTGCGTAGTTGTCGAGGCCGACGAAGCGCAGATTGCGTGGATCGGCGAGCGCGTAGAGATCGAAATCCGTGAGACTGACCGCGAGCGCTCCGAGCACCGGCAGGAAGAAGAACACGCCGAGCACGAGCAGCGCCGGCGCGACGAACCCCCAGGCGGCCGCGCGCCTCACACGAGCGCTCCTCGGTCGAGCATCCACCGGCGTTTCTCGAGAATGCGGTCGACGCGCGCATCGAGAAACTCGACGGCCTGATCGATGGTGAGGTCGCCTTCCACGGCGCGCTCGGCGAGCAGCCGCATCTCGTCCATGATGCGCTCCCACTCGGCCACTTTCGGCACGGCCTTCGCGCGCTCGAGCTGCACGCGGAACGCGCGCGCATACGGGTCGGCGGCCAGCTGCGGGGTGTCCCACACCGAGCGGCGCGGCGGCGGATTACCCGTGATGCGGTGAAAGCGCGCCTGCGCGGAAGGCCTGGAAAGATGCTCTATGAGACGCCACGCGGCCGGCTTGCGCTGCGAACCGCGGGCAATCACGAGGCTCGAGCCGCCGGCGGTCGATGCGCCGGGACCTTCGGGCCCGGGAAGCGGCGCGGTCATCCAGGTGTGCTGAAGCTCGGGCGCGAGGCGTTGTCTGAACTCGCGAATGTTCCAGGGACCTGAAATGTAGAAGCTGAAAAGGCCGCGGCCGAACTCGTGCCACACGTTCGCGATTTCGGCGCTCGTCACGGCCGGTGCCCAACGCCGCTGGAACAGGTCGACATAGAAGCGCAGCGCGCGGCGGAAGCCTTCGCTCCTGAAATTCCCCCACCGCCCGTTCTCGCGCAGCAGCGGTTCCTCCTGCTGCAGAGCAAGCGCAAGCAGTGGCTCGAACTCGTTCAGCGGCAGCAGCACCGAGTAGCGCCGCGGCCCGACGAGCCGCTTGATGGCGCCGAGCATCTGCGACCATTCGGCCCACGTCGTCGGCGGTGCATCGAAGCCGGCTTGCGCGAGCAGGTCGCGCCGATAGTAGAGAAGCCGCGTGTCGACGTACCACGGAATGCCGTACACCGAGCCGCGCACGACGTTCGTGTCCCAGATGCCGGGAAAGTAATCCTCGCGACGGATCTCGCGCGAGCCCGCGACATGCTCGTCGAGCGGCTCGAGCGCGCCGAGCGCGACGAGCTCGGGAACCCACGTGTTGCCGAGCTGAAAGACATCCGGCAGCGCCTCGCCGGCAAAGGCGGTGAGCAGCTTCTGATGCGCCGCAGTCCAGGCAAGCTGCTGCACGTCGATGGCAACGCCGGTCAGGAGCTCGCCGATGACTTCGGCCTCGCGACCCATCGCCCAGAGCTCGACGCTCGCACCGCCGGAGGCGGAACGGCACGCGCCTGCAAGCGGCAGCGAGGCGCTCGTCGCGAGAAACGTTCGCCGGCTGATGCGCACTCCCCGCACGCTGTCGCATTCCTCTGTTGCAATCAAGCAGCGAGCAGCCCCGTTTGACACGCCGGAGGTCGCGTCCTTAGACTCGGACGCGCAGCAAGCGCTTTCGTGCCCACGTAACCGTTTACCATCGGCCGTCGGCGTCTTCAAGGGGAAAGTGGATGGCGGCCACGATCAAAGATGTGGCGCGACACGCGAAAGTCTCCGTCGCGTCCGTGTCGCGCGCGCTGAACGGCAAGGGCGTCATCACGCCTTCGACCCGCAAGCGCATCCTGCGCGCCGCCGAGAAGCTGCACTACGTGCCGCACGCGGCCGCGCGCACGCTGAGCACCCGGCGCACGCAAACGATCGGTGCCGTGCTCCCGGACATCTACGGCGAGTTCTTTTCGGAGCTCATTCGCGGCATCGATCAGGCGGCGCGCCGCCACGGTCTGCACGTGCTGGTCACCGGCTCGCACGGAGACGCGGCGGAGGCGGAAGCCGCCGTTCGCGCCATGGCGGGGCGGGTGGACGGCCTGCTCATGATGTCGCCCTACCTCGATTCGGGACTGCTGAACAAGGGCCTGCGTGCGCGGGCCCCGATCGTGCTGATGAACTCGCGCGACAAAGAGCGAGCGCTCGCCTCGCTGACCGTCGACAACTACGAGGGTGCGTTCGCCATGGTGCGGCACCTGGCGGGGCTCGGTCATCGGCGTATCGCCCACATCACCGGCCCGGCCGACAACTTCGACGCGCGCGAGCGTCTGCGAGGATATCGCGCCGCGATCGCCGAACTGCAGCCGGGTGCCCCGGCGGCCGTTCTCGCGGGTGACTTCACCCGGGAGTCAGGATACGCCGTGGCGCAACAGATTCTGCGGGACCACAGCAGACCCGACGTGATCTTCGCCGCCAACGACATGATGGCGATCGGGTGCCTTTTCGCGCTCACGGAGGCAGGAGTCAGGGTGCCCGACGAGATCGCGATCACCGGGTTCGACGACATTCCGATCGCCCGCTTCGTCACACCGCCGCTCACCACGGTGCGTGTCGACATCACCGGCCTCGGCAGCCGGGCAGTCGAGCGGCTGGTGGCCGCCATCGAAGCCAAAGGTGTTGCCCCATCGTCCGAGGTCGTGAAATCGGAGCTCGTCGTGCGGGTTTCGTGCGGCGCGGCACGAACCAAGGCGTAGAAGTTCGATCCAGAGGGTTGTGACTTGTCGAAGCGCTCGCGTGTCGGCTGGCTGCTGGCAGCGTCCCCGCTCTTCTTTGCAGCCGGGTGCAGCGGGGACGGCGACGGAAGGCCGAGCCCTCCGTCGACGATCTCGCCGGCATCGCTCGATCCGTTCTTCGCGGACCTCGAGGAACGCACGTTCCGATTCTTCTGGGAGCTGACGAATCCGGCGAACGGACTGGTACCCGATCGCAGGCCGACACCTTCCTTCGCGAGCATCGCCGCCGTCGGCTTCGGTCTCACGGCCTATCCGATCGGCGTCGAGCGCGGATATGTCACGCGCCAGCAGGCTCGCGAGCGCGTGCTCGCGACGCTGCGATTTTTTCGCGATGCCCCGCAGGGTCCGCAGGCGAGCGGCGTCGCGGGACATCAGGGTTTCTTCTATCACTTCCTCGACATGCAGACGGGGCTGCGCTTCGAGACGAACGAGCTCTCCACGGTCGATACCTCACTGCTACTGATGGGTGTGCTCTTCTGCCAGTCCTATTTCGATCGCGACACTCCGGAAGAAGCCGAGATCCGCGCGCTGGCGGAGGAAATTTACGGGCGCGTCAACTGGCCATGGTCACAGGCGCGTCCGCCCGTCGTCAGCATGGGCTGGCACCCGGAAAGCGGATTCATCGACGCCGACTGGCGCGGATACAACGAAGCGATGCTGGTCTATGTGCTCGCGCTCGGTTCGCCGACTCAGCCCGTCGAGCCCGATGCCTGGAGCGAGTGGACGCGCACTTACGATCGGCATTGGGGCACGTTGCATGGCCAGGAACATCTGACGTTCGGGCCGCTGTTCGGGCACCACTATTCGCACGCGTGGATCGACTTTCGCGGCATCAAGGACGAGTACATGCGCTCGCGCGGCTTCGACTACTTCGAGAACTCGCGCCGGGCGACGTACGCGCAGCGAGCCTATGCGGCCGCGAATCCGATGCGATGGAAGGGCTATGACACGAGCGTGTGGGGGCTCACCGCCTGCGACGGACCTGGCGCCTTCGAGCTCCCCTACCAGGGAGAGCGTCGGCAGTTCAGGGCGTACTCCGCACGAGGCGTCGACATCCAGTCCGCGTTCGACGACGGCACGCTTGCGCCGAGCGCGGCAGCCGGCTCCATTCCTTTCGCGCCCGAGATCGCGCTGCCCGCGCTGCTCGAGATGCGCGACCGTCATGGCGAGCGGATCTACTCGACCTACGGATTTCTCGGCTCATTCAATCCGAGCTTCGAATACGACGTGCCGCTGCAGCACGGTCGTCGCTATCCCGGATTCGGCTGGGTGGCCGGCGACTATCTTGGCATCGACCAGGGAATCATTCTCGCCATGCTCGAGAACTATCGGAGCGGACTCATCTGGCGCGTGATGCGCACGAACCCGCACATCCGCCGCGGACTGGAGCGCGCAGGCTTCACGGGGGGCTGGCTCGAGCAGTGATCGGCGCATCCGCATGGCTGCTGCTGGCACTCGCCACCGCGCCCGCGCTTTCTGATGGCGTGCGGCTCGACGGTTTCGAGTCGCTCGAGCCGTGGCGGGCCGATGCCTCCGACGCCGTCGAGGCTTCGATCGGCGGCGACGCGGGATACCGTGGGCGTGGACTGCGACTCGACTTCGATTTTTCCGGGGTCGGTGGCTATGCGGTCGCGCGGCGCGCGCTGCCGCTCGACTTCCCGCCGAACTTCGAGATCTCCTTCTATCTGCGCGGCGCCGCGCCGCCGAACAACCTCGAAATCAAGCTGGTCGATGAGAGCGGCGAGAACGTCTGGTGGATGAACCGCGCCAACTTCGAGTTCCCGGAGAACTGGCGACAGATCCGCATCAAGCGGCGCCAGATCGAATTCGCGTGGGGCCCGACCAAGGATCGCACGCTTCGACGCGCCGCGACGCTGGAATTCGTGGTGAGCGCGGGCAGCGGCGGCGGACGTGGGTCCGTGTGGTTCGATGAGCTCGAGTTTCGAGCGCGGCCGGTACCGACACACCCGCCACCTGCCCCTCAGGCGTCGGCAACGTCGTCGCGCGCCAGTGCTGGTCCGTTGCTCGCGCTCGATGGCAATCGGGCGACAGCCTGGATCAGTGACGAACGAGAGCAGAGCACGCAAGCGTACGACATCGACCTGCGTGAGCCGCGCGAGTTCGGGGGCCTGGTATTGCAATGGCTGGAAGGCGCACACGCGCGTCGGTACGACGTGCGGCTGTCCGACGACGGCGTCGCCTGGCACACCGTTCGCTCGATCAGGGACGGCAATGGCGGGACGGATTTCCTGGACCTGCCGGAATCGGAGGCGCGTTACGTGCGGCTCGTGCTGCACGAGAGCCCGTCGCGTCGTTACGGCCTCGCCGATATCGAGGTTCAGGACCTCGCCTTCGGGGCGTCGCCCAATGCGTTCTTTGGCGCCATCGCCCGCGCCGCGCCACGCGGGCATTACCCGCGCGCCTTCATCGGCGAGCAGCCGTACTGGACCGTACTCGGAGTCGACGGAGGGGATAGCGAGGGACTGCTCTCTGAGGACGGCGCGCTCGAAGTCGGCAAGGGGAGCTTCACCGTCGAACCCTTCGTCATCGCCGGCGGGCATCTCGTCACCTGGGCGGACGTGCGCACCAGTCACTCGCTCCTCGACGGCTACCTGCCGATGCCGTCGGTGAGCTGGGCGCACGAGCGTTTCGGGCTCGAGATCTCCGCATTTGCCGCCGGAACACCGGAAAGCTCCAGACTCGTCGCGCGCTACGACGTGCGCAATCCTGCGGACGAATCGCAGACGCTCACGCTCGCCCTCGCCGTGCGTCCCTTCCAGGTCAATCCGCCCAGCCAGGTCCTGAACGTACCGGGCGGCGTCAGTTTCATTCGACGGCTCGAGCGGCAGGGCTCGGTAGTCGCTGTGAACGCCGAGCGACGCTTGTTCACGCTCGCGCCGCCGGATGCGTTCCACGCAGCACCGTTCGACAGCGCGGGGCTCGCGGAGCTCGCGATGCGCCCGCCGTCCGGAGAACGATCGGCCAGCGTTGTGACCGATCCGACCGGCTTCGCATCGGGTGTTCTCCTTTATCGACTCCTCGTGCCGGCGAACGGGACGGCAACGGTCGGATGGATCGCACCGCTCGATGGCGCCGCCGCCGCGCCGGAACTTCAGGCAATGCCCGCGAGGCCGTGGCTGGATCAGGAACGCGAAATCGCGGCCGCGCAGTGGCGCGCGACGCTCAATCACGTAACGATTGATCTGCCGCCTCAGGCCGCGAACGTCGAGAACGCGCTGCGCACCGCGCTCGCGCACGTGCTCATCAATCGCGATGGCCCGCGCCTTCAGCCGGGCTCCCGATCGTACGATCGCTCGTGGATCCGCGACGGCGCGCTCACCTCTGCAGCGCTGCTGCGCCTCGGCCATGCAAACGTGGTCGACGATTTCGCGCGGTGGTACTCGCAGCACCTGTTTCCGAACGGCAAGGTGCCCTGCTGCGTCGACCGGCGCGGCGCGGACCCGGTTCCGGAAAACGACAGTCATGGCGAGTTCATTTTCCTGGCTGCGGAGAGCTGGCGGTACACGCGCGATCGCTCCCGCCTGCAGTCCCTCTGGCCGCGCGTGGAAGCCGCCGCGCGTTACATGGACGAACTGCGCCGCTCGCAGCGCACGGAGACCAACCGCGTTCCGGAACGCCGCGCACTGTTCGGGCTGATGCCGGCATCGATCAGTCACGAGGGCTACTCCGACCGCCCGGCATACTCCTACTGGGACGACTTCTGGGCGCTCAAGGGCTACGAGGACGCGGTGCACATCGCGCATGTTCTCGGCGAGCACGACGCCGCTCGCCGACTCGCGGCCTCCCGCGATGAGTTCCGACAGGATCTCTACGCTTCGCTCGCGGCATCGACCACGCGGCACGACATCGATTTTCTGCCCGGCGCCGCCGACCGCGGCGATTTCGATGCGACCTCGACCACGATCGCGCTCGATCCGGCGGGAGAGCTCGCGCGGTTGCCCGCGGATCTCCTCCACGCGACGTTCGAGCGCTACTGGCGGGAATTCATCGCGCGCCGCGATGGCACGAAGCCCTGGGACGCGTACACGCCGTACGAGTGGCGCACCGTAGGCGCGTTCGTGCGTCTGGGTTGGTCCGCACGCGCACACGAGCTGTTCGAATTTTTCACGGGCCACCGCAGGCCCGCCGGATGGAATCAGTGGGCGGAGGTCGTCGGTCGCAATGCGCGCGAGCCGCGCTTCATCGGCGACATGCCGCACGGCTGGGTCGCGTCCGATTTCATCCGCTCCACACTCGATCTCTTTGCCTATGAGCGCCCGAGCGATGGCGCGCTCGTTCTGGCAGCGGGAGTTCCACCGGCATGGTCCGAGGGAACCGGCATCCGCATCCACAATCTGCGCACACCCCATGGTGCGCTCAGTTACACGCTCAGGCGCGATGCGGGCCGCACGGTACTGCGCATCGAGAGCGCGATCAGCCCACCGCAAGGCGGGCTGGTGTTCACGTGGACGCGCGAGACTGAGCCGGGTGCGACGCGCGTCAATGGCAAACGCACCACCTGGTCCGGTCGCGAGCTGCGACTGCGCAGGCTCCCCGCGGAGGTGGTGGTTGACGACCGGTAGCGGCACGGCACTCGCCGGCGCCATGCTCCTCCTCTCGGCCAGTCCGGCGGATGCCGAAAGAGTCGAGACCGGATTTCTCGATCGCACGGTCAGCGTCGACGGCCGAAGCTATCGCTATCAGCTCTACGTTCCGAGCGACTATTCCGCCCGAACCCGATGGCCGGTCATTCTTTTCCTGCACGGCGCGGGAGAGCGCGGAACGGACGGTCTTCGACAAACCGCCATCGGGCTTGGCCCGGCGATCCGGCAGGACCCTGGGCGGTTTCCCGCGATCGTCGTGTTTCCACAGGCACCGCCGAATTCCCAGTGGGTCGGCGCACCCGCGCACATCGCGCTCGCCGCCCTCGAGCGGACGCTCGAGGAGTTTCATGCGGACGCCCGTCGCGTGTATCTGACGGGAATCTCCATGGGCGGCCATGGAACCTGGTATCTCGCCTATCGACACCCCGAGCGATTTGTCGCGCTGGTCCCGATCTGCGGCTGGATCGAAGAGCGCGAGAAGTTCCCTGACCCGGTTCCGATTGTTCCTCCCGAGCAGGGGCCGGCGATCCGCGCCGTGGCGCTTCGGCTCGCCAAAACGCCGATCTGGATCTTCCATGGCGAGCAAGACTCCGTCGTGCCGGTCAGTGCCTCGCGCGAGATAGTGGCGGCACTCGAGGCGATATCCGCCGATGTGCGGTACACGGAATATCCGGACGTGGATCACAACGCCTGGGATGCGGCCTACGCGTCGGAGGAGTTCACGCGCTGGCTGTTTGCGCAGCGACGTCCATAGAAGCCGCGGGTGACTCCTTAGCGCGCGGCGATTACGTGGTGAGCCGTGAGGCCAGCCAGTCGGCTACGAAATCCAGACCTTGCCGGCCGACCGCGAGCACTCCCGCGAACGACAGAAATCCGTGAATAGTGGTCTCAAAGCAGCGGTGGTCGGTGGGAACTCCGGCCGCGCGCAGCTTGGCTACGTAGGCCGCGCCCTCGTCCTTCAGCGGGTCGAAGCCCGCGGTCACCACGAGCGTTGGCGGAAGGCCGCGAAGGTTCGGCTCCTGAATCGGAGAGATCCGTGGAGAGCGGCGATCGGCGGCGGCGGACAGATACCGCTCGGCGGCGACCTCGATGCCGCGCCGCGAAAGGAAATACTCCCCACCGCCGTATAAGGCACGCGACGCAAACGGCGGATCGACTTCCAGAGTGAGCAGCGGATACAGCAAGACCTGTCCGACAAGTACTGGCTGGCCGCGACCGCGGTCCTGTCGACAGACTACCGCCGCCAGCGTGCCGCCAACGCTGTCCCCGCCAAGCGCAATGCCTCCGCGATTCAGGCCGAAGCTGCACGCCCTGGTGCGCAACCACTCTAGTGCCGCTGATGCATCGTCAAGCTGTGCCGGATACTTGTGCTCGGGCGCCAATCGGTAGGCGAGACTCATGACGGCGACGTTCGCGCGAGCGCATAGCCAGCGCATCATCGCGTCGTAAGAGTCCAGAGTTCCGAGTGACCAGCCGCCCCCGTGCAGGAATAAAAATGCTCCAAGGGGAGCATCTCTTCCGCCGGAAGATTGCGGACGATACAACGCTCGTGGCGCGCGGCAGAGGCAAACGGGCTTTCGCCGGCAAGCTGATCGTACTTGTGGATAGCCGATCGGCCTCCGCGTCGGAGCTGCTCGCCCGGACTGTCCAGCTGAGCGGGCGCGGAACCGTACTGGGAGTCGAACTTCCGGCGCCGTGATGCGAAGCTCGCTCCGCGGACTAAGCGACGCACATGGCGAGTACATTACCGCGTTCGCAGTCAACGTGACCACTGCCGATGTCCTGATGAGTGACGGCGCCCGACTCGAGCGTGTCGGCGTCGTCCCGGACCGGCAGGTCCTTCCCTCGGCTGCGGATCTTGCAAGCCGTCGAGACCCAGTTCTCGCTGAGGCGCTCACGATGTCGGGTCATCCCACAGACGCGATCCAGGCGGGCGCGCTTTATCACGCCGCGCGATGAGTGCCGCGAGAGCGCGAAGTGTGCCGAAGGTTCGACAAGGGGCCTCTGCCATGGCGTCCCTCGCCATGCATGTCACGATTGTCGCACTCCCTTGCCAATCACGAATGGCCGCGACGACGCGAGCGAACGGGCGATCGAGGAAGCTCGCCCGATCGAGAGCCTCGAAGATCCAGAGCTCGTCGAGCTTCTGCAAGGCCTTTACGTAAGACAGATCAATGCCCGCGTCGCACGCGTGCTCGAGATGGCAGCGCGAGACGGGGCCCGGAGTCTGCGGGCCGTTGCGTCGTTCATGCGATTCAAAAACGGACTCTCCCCTCTCCCGGCGCGAGGGGATGTCATAAGCACGTCGACACCTGTCGCATGAGCGTTCGATCTCGAATGTGGGCGAAGCGGACGTACTGCTCGATCGCCGCCGCGCGCGCGAGAAACTTCAACGTCGCGACGCTAACTAACGGCCGAACCGTCCACCAGTAACCCGGCTGCGACGAGCTGCGTCCCGTCATCGAGCATCGCTTCGCATACGCGGTACGCCCGCCATCACGCTTCACGAAACTTTGCCAAAGGGCAGCCTGCGACGCCGGTTCATGAGAGAGAGTCCGTTTCGACGCCGAGCTCGCGCAGAATGGCTACCCTTAGCTCCTGCACTTCGAGGCTCGCAAGCCTGCGCGGATGCGCCAGTGGGACTTCGAACGTAGCGCGGATGACCGCGGGGCGGCTCGAGAGGACCATGATCCGATCGGCGAGATGGATCGCCTCCTCGACGTCGTGCGTGATCATCAACATCGTATGGCGCTCTTCCGCCAGGATCCGCAGCAGCTCGTTGCGCATGCGCAGGTTCAGCAG
>JBQTHP010000052.1:0-4046 GCA_052389755.1 Gammaproteobacteria bacterium | reverse complement strand
AGCTGCGTGAGGTGCTCGAGCGACTCGAATCCGGCAGCGTGCGCGTCGCCGTTCCGGGCCAGGCCAGCCGAGCGCCGTTGGATCGCGGTCGGGTCGTCGAGTGGTTTCGCGCGCGGCTGTATCGGCCCGGGACCGCCGCGACAGTGCCCTGGACGATTCACCGGGCCCACGCAGGAGACTGGAGCCCGATCGTCGAAGGCATTCTGTCGGGCGCTCGTGAGCGCGACGCGGGCGCCAGTTTCGGCCTCTTCTTCGCGATCACGTGCAACGAGGACTTTCCGTTCATGCGCGAGCAAGACATCGCGCGTGAAACGCATGGCACCTTCCTCGGCGACTATCGGCTGCGGCAGCAGCAGACCGCCTGCAAGGAGTGGCCGAAATTTTCGCTCCCGGTCGGTTATCGGACGCCCGTCCGATCGTCCGTCCCCACGCTCTTCGTTTCAGGCGATATCGACGCCGGCAGCCCCCTCTGGTTCACGGAGCACGTTGCTCCAGGGTTCTCCAGTCGCGTCGAAGTTCTCCATCGCGGGCGAGGGCACAGGGAGTGGAGCGACTGCGTCGACCGGCTGTACCAGCAACTCGTGCGCAGCGGCACCGTGCGTGGGCTCGATGCAGCGTCCTGCAAGCCTGTGGCGCGGCCGCCGTTCAAAACGACCGATTGAACCTTCGCATGGCCTACTGCTTCTTTTTCTTTGTGACCGTGTTGAAGAGATCGATCATTTTGGCCGCCACGTCGTCGGTGCCGTTCGCCGGGACGCTGGTCGCCGCCGGCATGCCGGGCAGCTGAGGGACACCGGGCAGTTGCGCCACGTTGAACGTCCCCGCCGCCAGGTGCGCGAAGCTCAGGCTGTTCTCGCGCAGCGAACGCACCTGCTGACTCGGAAGCACTTCGAGCTCGTTGATGACGACGTCGTACCGGAACGACGTGCCGATCGGCGGGTGTGCGTTGTAGCGCACGACGCCGAACGTGGCGGTGCGCGCCTGGCCGGGATTGAGCACGAACTGAGGATCGGCCGCGCGACCGCTAACGAAGCCGATGCCCTGCACGCTGGTGTCGTGCGTGCCCGAACGTCCCCAGTAGTAGGCATTGCCGTAGTTGTCGAGCGCCTGGCTGGAACTGCCCTTGTAGGCGAGCACGATCGGCGCATTGCTGACATTTCGAAAGCGGATGACGAGCTTGAGGGCGTGATGCCGCGCGCCCGTTGCGTTGGTCGGGGTCACTTGCTGCACTTCCGCAACGAACGGCCCCGCGTTGAAGCACGTGCTCAATCCGGCGCAGGGATCTGCGGCTGGCGTCGGCCGGGCCGTCGCGGGGGCGGTCGCGGCCGCAAATGCGGGTTGCGAGGCGCTCTTCGCCGCCGCCGTCAGTGTCGCTTCATCGATCGCGGCATAGTGAAGCGCATACTCCTGGCCCAGCTTGAACAGCTCGCCGGTGACAGGAACGATCTCTCGCACGGCGAGGTCGAGCTCGAAAGTCGTTCCGGCGATGGTGTTGCCGGCGTGCTTCCACAGCAGCTCGAAGCGCGCGTCGCTCGCCTCGTGCGGCTGCAGCGTGAATTTCGGATCGAAGACGTTGTTGCGGATTTCGCCGATGCCGCGAATCGCTCCCGGCCCCCACACGCCGTAGCGATTGCCCAGATCGTCGATGATCAGGCCTGAGTCCGCGACATATCCGAGCGTCAGCGGCTTGTCCGTGCGGTTCTGGAACCGGATCGAGAGCGTCACGAGGCGATTGGCACCCTGCGCGGTTGTACGGAAGTTGGTCACGGTGGCCGTGAAGGTGCGCACTTCCGTGCATCCGACGGTCTGTTGACAAGCTGCCGCGGCGGGCGTGCCGGCACTCGCGGCGACTGCGCAGAGAACGGCGACCCATCGAGCGGCACTGGCCAGCAACGAACGTTTCATGTGAGCTCCCCCCATGTATTGTTACTGTTGAGCAACCTGCACACGGGCGATGGTGAGTCCGCTCGGCGCGGTCTGCATTTCGTACTCGACGACATCCGTCATGATCGTTCCGCCGCCGGGGCCGGGCTGCACACCCGTGATCCGGAGCAGCGCATCCAGGGAAACATTGCTGACGTAGCCGATCTTGTCGCGAACCGCCTGAGCCTCGGTCTGCGGGACGCGCCAGATGTGTGCGGCTCTGGCGTTGCCGAATTTCAACGAGACCTTCTGCCCCAGCGCGTCGAACGAAATCACGGAGCTCGGCGCGAGAGCGCGTACCGAGAACTCGCCGTAGGCAGGGTCGTATTCGCTCAAGTTGGCGTTCGTCGACAGACGAATCGTGCCGATGCCGCGCACCGCGGCCGCTGCAGATTCGAGCTCGGCTCTGACCGCCTCGCGCATCGAGGCCTTGTCAGGCCCTTCTGCGAATTTCACCCGGTTGTCCTCTTCCACCCAGGTGTCGATCGGAGGGGTGATCCCGGCGAGGTCGTAGTAGAGGAACACGACCGTGCTCGATTCGGGATTGAGCAGCTCGCCGGTGCGCCCGTTCAGTCCTGAAGCCTGCGACGGTCCGGCAGTCGCGGCCGGCGTCGCCGCCGGCGAGCTGGATGTGGTCGCATCGCCGCACGCCGCGATCAGCAATGCTGCCGCAACGACGCTCATGGACTTGCACATGGCGCTTCTCACAGTTGCGGGGCGTCGGCGTTCTTCGCCGCCGCTTCGACCTGGCTCGCCCTGCGCAGGTTCTCCGCCTGCTGCAGCGCCTGTTCGGTGGCCGCGAGCCTCTCGTAGCCGTTCGCCTGATCGACCACGCCGACCTGGAACATCTGACTGAGCGCGAGGTTGTCGCGCAGCGGATAGATGATCGCCATGACGACGATCCCGCAGTCCGGCGTGAGATTTACGCCGCCATCCGGATCGGCGTTGCCGTTGCACTGCCCGAAAAGCGGCGAGGTCTCGGTGACGGGGCGCGCCATCGGGTCGTAGGCCCAGGTGAGGACTTTGCTGCCGCCGCCCCACTGGTGCTTTTGGTTGGGGTTCCATATTTCTTGAGCAGCGCCTGTTCAACGGCTGCGATCGTCGGATTCTTACCCTCGGCGAACCACTCTTCCCGCGCCACGCTGATGACCCGGTCCTGGCCGGGCAGTCCCATCGTCCCCACGTACCACTTCGACTGCCCGGGCCCCATGTCCTCCGATACGGCGTTGCCCGAGCGCGCGGCGGCGGCCTCCGACATCTCTCTCAGGTAATCCCTGGACGTCTTCACGGCCCGCGGCTCGGCGAACCGCGCGCTGAATCCCTGGCGCAGCGTCTGACCGTAGGTCTGTAGCTGGAACCCTCGCGAGTTGTCGGCCTGTGCGACCATCAGATCATGCGTGCACATGACGATGCTGGCCGCTTCTTCGTAGGTCATGCCCGGGCGCACGCCGACGACGTCGTCGACGGGAGCCTTGGGATCACGTCGTGGCGATTTGATCTTCGCCGGGCAATCCAGCTCGCCTCTGGCTTCCTCTGCAAGCTCTTCGGCCGAGGCAGCGGATCCGCCCGCCGCACCGGCCGGGTTCTCGGACCCTTTGGATCCGCAGGCCATCAGGGCTCCGGCGAACATCAACATGACCACGTGTGCGGCAACTCGCATGGCGTATCCCCCCGTTCTTCTGATTCGCTGACGGAAGTGAGACGCGGCCCGCCGCTAAATGTCAGGACGAGATTTCCTCAGGCAGCAGTTGCGGATTCCATGCCACCTCCCAGAGGTGTCCGTCCGGATCCTGGAAGTAACCGCTGTAGCCGCCCCAGAATGTGGCGCCGGCGGGCTTTACGATCTTTGCACCGGCCTGCCTCGCCTGCGCCAGGACCGTATCGACTTCCTGCCTGCTGCGCACGTTATGGCCAAGCGTGAATTCGGTGGGACTTGCGGCCGACTTCGGCACGGTGGAGTCGTGCGCGAGATCGTCGCGCTTCCACAGTGCGAGCGTGAGCCCACCCTGGAGATCGAAGAAGACGACGGCACCGTGCTCGAATTGCTGGCCAACGATACCTTTCGTCGTCAGGCCGAGACCATCTCGATAGAACGCGAGCGACCGCTCCAGGTCGTCCACACC
>JBQTHP010000051.1:0-6869 GCA_052389755.1 Gammaproteobacteria bacterium | reverse complement strand
GCCAGGCGCCTGCCCGACTATGCCACCGGCCCGCGACCGTGGCGTAAAAACCCTGGGGCTCGGCGCAGGCGACGCGGTGTGCTCTTTGCCCATGCGGCGCCTGCAACGACGCCCAAGGGCTTTTCCGCCCGGTCCCAGTGGGTTGCGATTCCAAGCGGCGTCTACTTCGTTGCAACGCTTGCCCATAGTGCGAACTATGGGGCTGCGCGTTGCGCCTTGTATACACTCGCTTGGAATCGCAACGCGGCTCATGCGGAATAGTCGGACAGGCTCCTTGCAAGGCATTCGACCGTGCGCGCATCGGCTTTGAGCCACGCGCCCGCACGCAGCGTGCGCGGCAGCTCGATCGGCCCGAAACGGATGCGCATGAGTCGGCTCACCTCGAGGTCTACGGCCTCCCACATGCGCCGGACCTCGCGGTTGCGGCCCTCGCGCAGCACCACCTTGAACCACGTATGTCCCCGGGTGCTTTCCGTCTCGACCACCGTTTCGAAGCGTGCGGCGCCGTCCTCGAGCACGACGCCTTCGCGCAATCGCTCGATCGCTTCCCGCGTCGGGCGTCCGCGCACCCGAACGAGGTACTCGCGCTCAATCTCGCCGGACGGGTGCATGAGACGATGTGCCAGCGCGCCGTCGGTCGTGAACAGCAGGAGGCCGGACGTATTCGTGTCGAGGCGGCCGATGACGATCCAGCGACCCGCGCCGGGCGAGGGAAGTCGGTCGAAGACGGTGGGCCGGCCTTCGGGGTCGCGGCGCGTCGTCACTTCACCGACGGGCTTGTGATAGACGAGTACCTCGACGGGCGCTCGCTCCTCGCGCCCGAGCGTGACCGGACGGCCGTCGAGCCGCACGTCATCGCCCGGCGCGGCACGATCGCCGAGCTGCGCAACGCGCCCGTTCACGCTCACGCGTCCCGCGCGAATCCAGTCCTCGATCGTGCGTCGCGAGGCATGCCCGGCGGCAGCGAGCACTTTCTGCAGCCGCTCGCCCGCCTCGCTCATCGCACCGGCAATGCCACGCGCCGCAGCAGCTCCGCGCGCACCGCCGGGTCGCGCGTCTCGACGGCTCGATCGACGAGGCGGCGCGTGAGGTGCGGCCCGAAGAGGTGCAGAAAATCGTACGCGTAGTTGCGCAGCAACGTGCCGCGCCGAAAGCCGATCCAGGTCGTGTGAATCGGCAGCAGGTGCGAGGCGTCGAGCACTTCCAGGTCCGCGTCCGCGCGCGGCTCGATCGCGACGCTCGCCACGATGCCCACGCCGAGCCCGAGGCGCACGTAGGTTTTGATCACGTCCGAGTCGCGCGCGGTGAGCGCGACGCGCGGCTCGAGCCCTTCGCGCGCGAACGCCGTCTGCAGCGAGGCGGGCCCCGCGAAACTGAAGACGTACGTGACGAGCGGATACTCCGCGAGCTGCTTCAACGTGAGCTTGCCGGCGCGCGTCAACGGATGCTTGCGCGGCACGATGACCTGCCGGTGCCAGCGATATACCGGCAGCAGCACCAGCGTCGGGAAGAGCCCTTCGGATCCGGTCGCGATCGCGAGCTGTACGCGATCGTCGGCCACCATCTCGGCGATCTGCTCCGAGGTGCCCTGGTGCAGGTGCAGCTCGACCGAGGGATAGCGCCGCCGGAATTCCTTGACGACCGGCGGTAACACGTAGCGGGCCTGCGTGTGCGTCGTCGCGATGGCGAGCGTGCCGCGCTCGTCGGCGTTCAGATCCGCGGCGATCGCCTCGAGGTTGTCGATCTCGCCGAGCGCACGACCGGCAAGCTCGAGCACGCGGACGCCGGCCGCCGTGATGCGCGTGAAGGCCCGCCCTTCGCGCACGAAAATGTCGAAGCCGAGCTCGCGTTCGAGGGCTTTCAGCGCGCGGCTCACCGCGGGTTGCGAGGTGTCGAGCGATGCGGCCGCCTGGGTCACGGAGAGCCCGTGGCGCGCGACGGCGACCGCAAAGCGCAGCTGTTGGAGGTTCACGGGGCTTGACGCATACTCATCGCACGTTCGCGCCGGTGCACGGGGCGATTATAACGATCGGTAATCATCAGATGCCCGCTCATGCATCGCCTGGCGGTATGGTGCGAGCGTAGAAAGGACCTCATGATCTACGACAGCATTCTCGGCACGATCGCCCGGACACCGATCGTCCGCATCAATCGCCTCGCGCCCCCGAACGTCACGCTGTACGTCAAGTGCGAGTTCTTCAATCCGGGCGCATCGGTGAAGGATCGCCTCGCGATCGCGATCATCGAAGACGCCGAGCAGAGCGGCGCGCTGAAGCCGGGGCAGACGGTCGTGGAAGCGACCTCCGGCAACACGGGCATCGCGCTCGCGATGGTGTGCGCGGCGAAAGGCTATCCGTTCGTCGCCACGATGGTGGAAACCTTCTCGGTCGAACGCCGCAGGATCATGCGCATGTTCGGCGCGAAGGTGATTCTCACGCCCGCGGCCGAGCGCGGCACGGGCATGGTGCGCAAGGCCGAGGAGCTCGCGAAGAAGCACGGCTGGTTCCTCGCGCGCCAGTTCGAAAACCCCGCGAACCCCGCCTATCACAGGAATACGACCGGCCCTGAGGTCCTGCAGGACTTTGCAGGCAGGCGGCTCGACTTCTTCGTCACCGGCTGGGGCACCGGCGGCACGCTCACCGGTGCCGGCGAGATGATCCGGCTCGCCCGTCCCGAGGTGAAGATCATCACGTGCGAACCCGAGGGCGCGGCGCTCCTCTCCGGCAAGCCTTTCACGCCGCACAAGATCCAGGGCTGGACACCGGACTTCGTGCCGGCCGTGCTCAATCGGGAGGTGCCGCACCGTATCGTGACGGTGAGCGATGCCGAGGCGATCGACGCCGCGCGCCAGCTCGCGCGCAGCGAGGGCATCTTCTGCGGCATCTCCTCCGGCGGCACGTTCGCCGCGGCGGTCAGAGTCGCGAAGGAAGCCCCCAAGGGTGCGGTCATCGTCGCGATGCTGCCCGACACGGGCGAACGCTATCTGTCCACGCCGCTCTTCGAAGGGATCTCCGACGGCGGCGATCCGGAGCCGTGAGCGCGCGGCAGCTCGCGCGCCTGCCGGATCCGTTTCCGATGTGGCGCGGCGGCGAGCTGCGCGGCGCGCAGGTGGCCTACGAGACGTGGGGAGAGCTCGATCGCACGCGCTCGAACGCCGTGCTGCTGTTCACGGGCCTCTCCCCGCCTGCGCACGCGGCCTCCTCGCGCGCGGACCCGAGCGAGGGCTGGTGGGAACAGATGATCGGGCCGGGCCGGGCGATCGACACCGATCGCTGGTTTCTCATCTGCATCAACTCTCTGGGGAGCTGCTTCGGATCGACCGGACCCGCCTCGATCGATCCGCTGACCGGCACGCCCTATCGCCTGCGCTTTCCCGATCTGTCGCTCGAAGACATCGCGCGCGGCGGGTTCGAAGTGCTGCGCACGCTCGGCATCGAGCGTGCCGACGCGGTGATCGGGCCCTCGCTCGGCGGCATGATCGTGCTCGCCTTCGCGGCGCAGTTTCCGCGCGCTGCGCGGCGGCTCGTCACGATCTCCGGCACGTCCGCCGCCTCCCCTTTTGCGATCGCGCTGCGCTCCATCCAGCGCGAAGCGATCGCGTCCGATCCCGCGTGGCGCGACGGTGACTACGAACCGGCCGCCCCACCCGTAGCTGGGCTGCGCATTGCCCGCAAGCTCGGCACGGTGACCTACCGCTCGGCGGGCGAGTGGCGCGAGCGTTTCGATCGCGCGCCATTCCTTGCGACACCGGGCCTCCGCCACGTGCCGTTCGCGGCCGATTTTGCCGTCCAGAGCTACCTCGAGGTGCAGGCCGAGCGTTTCGTTCGCGTATTCGACGCCAACTGTTACCTCTATCTGTCGCGCGCGATGGACCGTTTCGATCTGTCGCAGCATCGCGGCTCGGTGCGCGCCGCGCTGGAGCCGTCCGGCATCGAGCACGCCCTCGTCATCGGCGTGGAAAGCGACATGCTGTTTCCCGTTCACGAGCAGCGCGCACTCGCGGAAGAATTCGAGGCCGCCCGCATCCGCACGCGGTTCGTGCCGCTGCCGTCGATCGCAGGGCACGATTCCTTCCTCGTCGACATTCCGCGCTTCGACGCGCCGATTCGATCCTTCCTGAGCCGGCACGGCTGATCTGACGCGCGTCACACTCGCGGCGCGAAGTTAAGTCAACTCGTCGCTGAGAATCCCGTCACGGTGCGGGACCGGTGATCGCTCTTCCGCGGCCACTCGTCGGAGCGGCGAACGTCGCCCTTGCGCGCACCGCACGATGCGCCGCATGAAAAACGCGACTCGCGGATTCACGCTTCTCGAGCTGATGGTGACGCTCGCTGTAGCGGCGGTCCTGTTCTCCGTGGCCGTGCCCAACATGCAGGTGTTCGCGCGGAACAACCGCCTGACCGCGGCTTCCAACGATCTTCTGCGATCGTTCCACGTCGCTCGCACCGAGGCGATCAAACGGCAGCGGAACGTCGTCGTGTGCGCGTCGGCAGACCCGACTGCGGCAACGCCCGCCTGCAGCTACGGAGAGTTCACCGGCTGGATCGTCTTTCAGGACACGAACGGCAACTGGCAGTCCGACGACCCTGTGGTTGAGCCGATCGTGCAGCGTTTCGGGCCGCTCGCTGCGACGGTTTCCGTGCGCGCCGACAACGACGGCATCGAGAGCTACGGGCGGGCCGGGTTCGCAAATCCGGCAGCCGCGAGGACGCCGACGCGAAACGTCGTGATCTGCGACGACCGCGGCATCGCGGACCTCGCAGGAAGCTCCACCGCACGGGCGCTGCTCGTCGATGCGACCGGTCGTGTCCGCGTCACCAAAGACAACGGTGAAGTGACGGCGGCCAGCGGCGCGGCGGGGGCTTGCCCATGAGCTCTCGTCGCTCTCACGGTTTCACCATGGTCGAGACCCTGGTCGCGCTCGTCGTGCTCGCGGTCGGAATGCTGGGTATTGCCAGCCTGTTTCTCACCACGATGCGCGCGGGCGGCAGTGCGATCTCTCGCATGCACGCCGTGAACCTCGCGAGCGACATCGCCGATCGGATTCGCGCCAATCGGCGTGCAGGTGGGGCGTACACGGTGGTGGCCTCCGCCGCGGACAATATTTGCGTCGGAGCGGCGGCCGTCGACTGTTCACCGGCCCAGATCGCCGCGAACGACGTCTTTCTGTGGCAACAGCAGGTCGCGCGGACGTGGCCGGGCGGCGCAGCGTCCGGGACGATCGCCTTCACCGCAGGCACACCGGCGGAATACAGGATCGCCCTCAGTTGGGTGGAGCCGGGCGAGGCTCTGCCGCTGACGTACACCATGCGCATGCAGGCGCCGACGAACTAGGGGCGCACCGTGATCAAGCCACACCGACAACTGGAGCTTCTCGCGCGCGTGCGCGCTTCCGCAGGCATGACCCTGGTGGAGCTGCTCGTCGCGATGGTGATCGGCCTCGTGCTCATTCTGGGCGCCACCCAGGTCTACGTGGACAGCCGCAACGCCTACGCGGTCAATGAGTCGACCGCTCGCCTGCAGGAGACGGCTCGATATGCGATGAGCGTCATCGAGCCCGATCTGCGCATGTCCAACTACTGGGGACTGCTGAAGGGCTCCGAGGCGGTGGTGGGGCGCGGCGCTCCCGCCGACGGCACCGTTGCGATAGCGGGCGCCGCGGCAACCGTCTGCGGCAACAACTACGGCGTCAATCTCGAGGCGAATCTCGAGGCGACCAACGCCGGCTACACGCTCGGGTGCGCTGCCTTCAACAACAATCCGTCTCCGACGGCTGACACGATCACCGTGCGTCGCGCCGCGACCAATCCGAGCGTGACTCCGCCGACTGCCGGCCCGCTGCGCATCTGCTCGACGCGCATCGCGGCCACGATCGTGAACGACACAGGCGGCGCCGCCTGCGATCCCGCATCGGCGGTGCCGCCCACCGGCCAGATCAACGACCTCATCGTCAACGCGTACTACGTTGGTCTGGATTCTGCGCAACAGGCGGGCCTCCCGTCACTGCGTCGGAAGTCCCTGAACGCAACGCCTACTTTCCAGGACGACGAGATCGTGCCGGGCGTCGAGGACATACAGATTCAGTTCGGCATCGATCCGACCGGCGGACTCGGACCGAACCGCGGCTCCGCCACGCGCTACCTCGACGCCGGCGCCGCGCTCAATGCGGCCGTCGTCGCCGGCGCTCAGATCGTATCGGTTCGCATCTGGCTGCTCGTGCGATCGAATACGCCGGAGATCGGCTTCACCGACGACCGCATCTACGAGTACGGCGATCGTCTCGCCGCGAACGGCGTTACAGGTGATCTCGGAAACGCGGCGCAGGCCGGCCGCGCCTATCAGCCGTCGCTCAGCGCGGACAACAGTTTCACCGGCGTGAAGCGCTACCGGCGCGTGCTCGTCTCCCGCACCGTTCACCTTCGAAACGCTCTCGGCACCTGATGCGTAACACCATGAGCTGCAAAACCCTTCGTCACCGGACAGAACGCGGCGCGGCACTGGTCGTCGGCCTGCTGCTGCTGCTCGTCATCACGCTGCTCGCCATCTCGGGCATGAACGCGGTCAGCCTCGAGCTGATCATGGCCGGCAACGAGCAGTACCGGCAGAACGCATTCCAGGCGGCGGAAACCGGAATCGAGCGATCACTCGTCGCGGGAAACTTCGTTCCCGGAGCGGCCGACGAAATCCAGACGAACATCCCGGTGCCGAACACCGCTGCCGATCTTTACAGCACGAGAATCGCCTCGGATCTCGCCGGGGCGGCGCAGCCCGCGATCTGGGGCGCGAGCTGGAACAGCTTCGCCACGTATCACTTCACCGTGGGGAGCACCGGCAATTCCATTCGCAGCTCGAGCGCGACGAACGTCCAG
>JBQTHP010000050.1:0-3230 GCA_052389755.1 Gammaproteobacteria bacterium | reverse complement strand
AGATGCGTGCGCGCGCGGTGAAGGTGACTGCCGCGGCAGTGCTGCTCGTACTCGGCGCGAGCTCGGCCGCGCAGGCGCCGAAACCCGAGGATCCCCCGGCAGAGCGGGCGCCGCTCGCCTCCAAGTCGCTGCTGCTCGACATCACTCGCGCGGGCGAGCGGTTCGTCACCGTCGGGGAGCGCGGCCACGTGCTCTACTCCGACGACTCCGGCGGCTCGTGGACGCAGGCCGATTCGGTGCCGACGAGCGCGATGCTCACCGGCGTGTATTTCGCGGACGCGCAGCGCGGGTGGGCGGTGGGCCACGACGAGGTCGTTCTGCGTACTGCCGACGGCGGCAGGACCTGGCAGAAGACGCATTACGCGCCCGAGGCGCAGCAGCCGCTGCTCGATGTGTGGTTCTCCGACGGCAATCGGGGCATCGCGATCGGCGCCTACGGTTCCTATTACGTCAGCGACGACGGCGGTGCGACGTGGACCCGAAGCACGTTCGAGCCGGCGCCCATCGAGGGCGGCGCACCGCGGCCGGCCGCCGGTGCAGCGCAGTCGCTCGATGAAGCCGCGATGGACGAGGCGATCGGCAGCGAGTTTCATCTCAATCAGCTCGCGGTCGCCGGCAGCCGTCTCTACATCGCGGCCGAGGCCGGGCGCCTGTTCCGCTCCGACGACGGCGGCGCGACGTGGAAGACCCTGCCGTCCCCTTACGACGGCTCGTTCTTCGGCATCCTGCCCCTCGAAGGCGACTCGGTGCTCGCCTTCGGTCTGCGCGGTCATCTGTTCCGCTCGGACGACGCCGGCCTTACGTGGACGTCGATTCCTACGGGTTCCGTCGCGATGCTGACCGACGGTGTGCGCGTCGATGACCGTACCGTCGCGATCGTCGGGCTCTCCGGCGTCGTGCTCGTGAGCCGAGACGGCGCGCGCACGTTCACGCTCGTGCAGCAGGACGATCGGAAGGGTCTGGCAGCCGTTCTCGCCGACGGACAGCGGCTCATAGTGGTGGGCGAGGGCGGGACCAAGACCCTCACCCTTACCCCTCCCCCGGCTGCGCCACCCTCTCCCCCCGCGAGCGGGGGGAGAGGGAAGGGTGAGGGGGGATGAGCAGGTTTTCGGCATCGCTCGAGCGTTTCATATTCGGCCATCGCGTCCTGATCATCGTCCTGTTCGTGATCGTCACTGCGGTGATGCTCCTGCTCACGAGTATGGGCATCGGCAAGCTTGGGCCGCTGCGCATCGACGCATCGTTCACGAAGCAACTGCCCACGCAGCACGAGTACATGCGGACCTACCTCGATCCCGAGATCGCGGAGTTCCGCGGCGCAAACCGCGTGCTGATCGCGCTCATCGCGCGCGACGGCAACATGTTCACACCGGCGTTCTTCGAGTCCCTGAAGAAGGCGACCGACGAAGTCATCGTCATGGACGGCATCGACCGCACGCGGGTGCAGTCGCTCTACACGCCGAACGTGCGCTATCTCGAGGTCGTGGAGGATGGCATCGAGGCGGGCAACGTGATTCCCGCGGATTTCACACCCACGCCCGAGGGCATGGCGGAGGTGCGCGAGAACATCCTGAAGGCGGGCATCGTCGGCCGCCTCGTCGCGAACGACTTCTCCGGAGCGCTCGTCTCGGCGATCGTGCTCGAGGAAGACGCCAACGGCAATCCCATCGACCCGATCGCGGTCGCCCGAACGCTGGAGACGCGGGTCCGTGATCAGATCCAGGGCAACGGCATCTACGTGCAGGCGAAGGGCAGCGTGAGCGGCGTCGATGTGCACATGATCGGCTTTGCGAAGGTGGTCGGCGACATCGCGGACGGCGCGCTGTCGGTCGTCGTCTTCGCGGTGCTGACGCTACTCCTTACGCTGCTCGCGGTGTGGCTCTACTGCCAGTCCTTCAAGGTCGCGCTCGTGCCGGTCGTCTGCTCGGTGGTGGCTGTGGTCTGGCAGCTTGGCACGCTCGTCCTGCTCGGCTACGGCATCGACCCGCTCGGGCTGCTCGTGCCGTTTCTCATTTTCGCGATCGGCGTCAGCCACGGCGTGCAGAAGATCAGCGCCGTGAGCGATGCGGCATTCGCCGGGCTCGACAGCATGGAGGCTGCACGCCGCACGTTCCGCCAGCTGCTCGCGCCGGCGATCGTAGCGCTGCTCGCAGATCTCGTCGGCTTCATCACCATCCTGCTCATCCCGGTGCAGGTGATCCGGGAGATGGCGATCACGGCGAGCATCGGCGTCGCGATCGTCATTGCGACGGACCTCGTCCTGCTGCCGGTGCTCGTCTCGTACGTGCGGTTCGACGAGGGTTACCGCCGGCGCGTGCAGCGGCGCCAGCGCGCGCTCGCGCGCGTCTGGCACAGGCTCGCCGGAATCACGAACCGCGGCCCGGCACTCGCGATCATCCTCATCTCCGTCGCCCTCAGTGCTCTCGGCGCGTGGAAGGGCCGCGAAACGCCGATCGGCGACACGCAGGCGGGCGTGCCGGAGCTTCGGCCGGACTCGCGGTACAACCGGGACAGCGACGTCATCACGTCCGAGTTCTCGATCGGCGTCGACATCCTCACGGTCATCGCATCGACCGAAGAGCCCGCCTGCGTCAGCTACGAGCTCATGACGGCCATCGACCGCTTCGGCTGGAACATGCAGAACGTGCCGGGCGTGCAGGACGTCGTCACGCTGCCGTTCATGGCGAAAGTCGCGATCGCAGGCTGGAACGAGGGGCGGCTCGACTGGCGCAGCATTCCGCGCGAGCAGGCGCAGCTCACGCAATCGACACGCTACATCGAAACGAGCACCGGCCTTTTGAACGCGGATTGCGACGTCGTGCCCGTGCTGCTGTTTCTCACCGATCACCGCGCCGAGACCATCGAGCGGGTCGTCGCCGCCGTGAAGGCCTGGCGCACGGACAATCCGGTACCGGGCGCCGAATTCCGGCTCGCCACCGGCAACGTCGGCGTCATGGCGGCTACCAACGAGGAAGTGCGCGACAAGGAATTCAAGATCATCGGCGGCGTGTTTCTCGCCGTGATCGTCATGTGCCTGATCACGTTCCGCTCGGTGCTCGGTACCGTGCTCGTCGTGCTGCCGCTCGCGCTCGTGTCGATTCTGGTCTATGCCGTGATGGCGATCGTCGGCATCGGCCTCAAGGTCTCCACGCTGCCGATGGTGGCGCTCGGCGCCGGCATCGGCGTCGACTACGGCATCTACCTCTTCAGCCGCATGCAGGAGTTCCTGA
>JBQTHP010000049.1:0-7350 GCA_052389755.1 Gammaproteobacteria bacterium | reverse complement strand
GAGAAGCTCAGCGCCATCCTTTCGACGGGTCCGCGAACCGTTACGGCCGCCGTGCCGTTCGCGACGATGGAGGATTGCTCGACCGCGAACGTAAGATCCTCGAAGGTCAGCAGAAAATCGGTCGCTGCGTTCTGAATCTGGTCGAACTGGTTGATCCGGATGCGCATCGCGCCGTTCTGGCGCACCCCACCCACGATGCAGTCGCGAAACGCGATGTCGATGGTGCCCGTGAGATCTGCGAAGAGATTCTGCGTCTCCTCGATGTTGCCACCGCCTGGACACGGATCCTCCACGTTCGCCAGGACGGCTTTGCCGCGAGCGACGATGGTGGGCATGTAGGGCCGGTTTGCGGGCGTCACGCCCGCCTTCGATGTGAGGTCGAGCTCGGCGATCAGGGCGCCTGCGAGGTCGAGCGTGCGCGGTCGGTCGAGCGTGGCAGCAGTCGGGACCGCGGGTGGAGGTGCGGGCGTGCTCGTTCCGCCACGACCTGACGGCAGCGAGCCGGCGTCGGTGCCGCCGCCTCCGGCGCCGCCACAGGCACCGAGGAATGACGCGATGAGGAATGCGGCAGCGTGCGTACGCGTGAATGGCATGGTCCGGCCTCCCTGCTCCCTGCCGCTGCAACGAACCAGTGGCTGTGCCGTTACGCAGGAGTCGTGCCGCGATACGCTTACGCTCACGGTGGCAGCCGCCGGCGGCAGCCGGCCGGCGTCAGCCGGCTTTCAGCGCGCGGGTCGTCAGCACCGCCGCAACGAGCGGCAGCGCGAATGCGCAGTACAGATACGGCGTGGTCCAGCCGGCGTCGACGAGCAGTCCGGCGATCATCGGTGCGAGGATCGCACCGATGCGCCCGATCCCGATCGCCCATCCCATTCCCGTCGTGCGCACGACTGCCGGATAGAGGATCGGCGCGAGCGAGTAAAGGCCGGCCATGGAGCCGATGAGGAAGATCCCGATCCCGACCGCAACGACGAACGCGGCCGCGAGCTCAGTTGCGATGAATCCGAATATCACCGTGCAAACCGCGGTGATGCCCAGAAACACGCACGTCAACCGTCTCGGACCGATCCTCAAGGCGAGATACGCGAACAGCGATCCACCGAGGATGCCCCCGAGATTCAGTAGCACGCCGCCCGTGATCCCCTGTTGCGCCGACAGCCCGGCCGTCTCGAGCAATCTTGGTGTCCAGCTCATGATGAAATAGAAGCTGAACATGATCAGAAAGAACGAGCTCCAGATCAGCACGGTGGAACGCGACGAGCCACCTGCAAACAATCCGCGCACTGGATTGCGCGCCGCGCCGTTCGCAGTCGGCGCGTCGGGAAGTCGCTCGACCGCGGCGCGGCCCATGCGACGCAGCAGATCGTTGAGTCGCTCGAGCGCGTGCGGCGGACGCCGCGCCACGAGAAAGTCCAGCGATTCAGGCAGACGCCGGATCACGATCGGGAACATGAGCGCAGAGGCCAACCCACCGAAGAGGAATGCCGCGCGCCAGCCATAGCGCGCGATCAGCACGGCAGCGATGGCACCGCCGATCGTCGCGCCGATCGGATAGCCGGTCGCCTGCACGCTGATGTTCGTGCTGCGCAACTTGCTGGACGAATACTCCGAAGTGATCACGCCGATGCTCGCGAGCATTCCGCCGATGCCGATGCCCGTGATCACGCGAAGCACGGCGAGCTGTGCCATGGCCTGTGACGCCGCGGACAACAGCATGCCCGCGGTGATGAGCCCGAGACAGAACAGGATGACGGCACGCCGCCCGAATCTGTCAGCCCAGGGCGCGACGAAGAGCGAGCCGCCTGCCATTCCAAAGAGGCCGGCGCTGAGCAGCACGCCAAGCTGCGCTCCGCTCAAACCCCAGTCGGCGGTGATCGCGGACGCCGTGAACGCGACGACCAGCACGTCGAAACCATCGAGCATGTTGAGCGCGGTACAGATCGCGACGGCGCCGATCTGAAAGCGGCTCATCGCCCCTTCGTCGATCGCGGCGCGCAGGTCTCCCGCCGGTATGCCGGGGCCGGCGATGTCAGCGTCCAGGCCCGCCATCCTCAGAAGTCGTACTTGAACGTCGCGAAGTACTCGCGCGGACGTGCGTACGCGATCTCGGCGTAACCGCTGCCCGTGGTCAGCGAGGAGTTCCCCGCGACCGGATACACCTCGTCCGTCGCGTTGTTCACCCCGAGTGTGACGCTCCACGGTCCGGCGTCCCGGCCGAGAACCACGGACGCATTGAGCACCGTGACGTCGTCGACCTGCGCAATCTCCGGCGTGTTCGTGGCGTCGAAGAACGTCGTGTCCTGATACGACACGTCGATCCGCGGCGTGATGGCAAGGTCATTCGCGCGAGCGGTATAGGCAAGACCCAGGTGTCCCTGCCATTCCGGTGCGAACGGCAGGACATTACCCACGACCAGCTCGGCCGGAAGAATCAGGAGGGGCGTCGCGACCAGCTCGTCGATCGTGGCGTCGAGATAGCCGACGCTCGCTTCGACGATCCAGTCGGCCGTGGGCGCCCAGGTCGCCTCGAGCTCCGCACCATCGATGCTTGCCTTGCCCGCATTCGTCAGGAACGGGGCGACGCCGGGTGGCGTCGGCGGCGGGAAGATCGGCCCGCGATAGGTGACCTGCATGTCGGTGTAGTCCGCAGTGAACACCGCGCCGTTCAGGCGCAACGTGTTCTCCGCGAGATCCAGCTTGAAGCCGAGCTCGATGGTTTCGGCTTCCTCCTGCTCGAACTTGAGCAGGGCATCCACCTGGGCCTGATTCAGCACGGCATTGAAGTGACTGTTCCAGCCGCCGCCCTTGAAGCCTTCCGCATAGCTCAGGTACGTCATCGCGTCGTCCGACCATCGATATGAGACGGATGCCGACGGCGTGAACGACGTGAACGTGTCGCGGTACCACTGCGCCGGCACCTGCTTGACAGTCGGCGTCGCGAAATCGAACTGGTCGGGGAATGCGCCCTTTTCGTCCTCGGTGTAGCGGCCGCCTGCCGTCACCGCGAGCCGGTCGCTGAAGTCGAACGTCCACTGCGTGAAGACCGCCCAGCTCTCGTTGTCCACTTTGTTGTTGTCGCTGTCCCGCTGCACGCCCATGGGCGGCGGATTGAGCTCCACGGTCACGATGTCATCGGAATCCTGATCGAAATAGTAGAGTCCAACGACTCCGGTCAGCGACTCCGCCTGGTGGGTAAGCTGCAGCTCCTGGCTCCACTGTGAGCCCTCCACGTCGTAGATCGTGTGCAGGATCGGCAGCGGCGTGTTGTCCGCATCGCGCACTCCCTCCCAGGTGGTGCGGCGATACGAGCTGATCGATTTCAGCACCAGCGTCTCGCCGAGATCGAACGACAGATTGAGCGCGCCGCCCCAGTTGTCGAGCGTGCTCGAGAGCGGCAGCGACCCGTTGTTGCCGTATGGTCCGCGGTTCTGCAGATCATTGGCGCAGCGATCGTCCTGGATCATGGGAACCGTGGGCTGGTCGGGCAGCCCGGGCGGCGGCACGACGCCGTCGGTAAGCCCGGGACACCCGGCATCGAGGCTCGCGACGCGCGGAAACGTTGCACCTTCGTTGATCGCGGCGAACACGAGCGGGCTGCCGTTCTCGTCGGCCTTGGTGTAGTCGAACAGCAATGCCCCGCGGTAACGGTCACTCGGCGTCCAGACCAGCTTCGCCATCGCGGTGTACGTATCGGTGTCGCCCAGATCCGTGCCGTCCGGACGCGTGACGTAGCCGTCCTGCTTGCGGACGCCGGCCGAGAAACGCGACTTGAACGTATCGGACAGCGGCGCATCGACGGCGAGGAACGCATCGATCAGGCTGTCGGAGCCCACGCCGACGCGCGCCGTGCCGCCGAGCTCATCGCCGGGCTCGGTGGTCGTCATCAGGATCGCGCCGCCGATCGTGTTGCGGCCGAACAGCGTGCCCTGAGGGCCACGCAGCACTTGCACCGAGGCGATGTCGCGCAGCGTCATCGTGCCGCCCACCGCGTTGCCGATGTAGACATCGTCGATGTAGAGCCCGACGCCGGGATCCACGGTGGAGGTCGGATCGGTCTGACCGATGCCGCGGATGAAAACCTGTGAAGAGGAGTTGTTGCCCGCGAGCGGCGCGTTGTCGGCAAACTGCAGGTTGGGAACGACCTGGTCGAGCGTGTTGGTATTGAAGACCTGCCGCTCGGCGAGCGCATCGCCGGTGAACGCCGTTATCGCGATCGGCGTCTCCTGCAGGTTCTCCTGTACCTTGCGCGCCGTGACCATGACTTCGGCGAGCGTGCCGGTGTCGGTCGCCTGCGCGTGAACGGTTCCCGTGCCCGCGCCGATCAGCCAAACGAGCGAAACGATTGCAGCACGCATTTGGATCTCCCCCTCACGTCGAATCTCCCCACACCTCGCGTGCCGTGTCAACGACCAGGCGCAGCTTCGCGGCCTGCATTTCCACGGCCAGTTCGTTGCCGTGCACGGTGCTCGAGAACCCGCACTGCGGAGACAGGCAGAGCTGCTCGAGATCGACGTAGCGGCCGGCGTCGTCGATGCGGCGCTTGAGGTCGTCTTTCGACTCGAGCGCGCCGACCTTCGTGGTCACGAGCCCGAGTACGACGATCTTCTTCCTCGGCACGTGCCGCAGCGGCGCGAAATCGCCCGAGCGTGCATCGTCGTACTCGAGGAAGTAGCCGTCCACGTCGAGCTCGTTGAACAGCACCTGCGCGACCGGTTCGTAGCCGCCTTCCGCCGCCCACGAGCTGCGGAAGTTGCCGCGACACAGATGTACGCAGGCCGTCATGCTCTTCGGTCGCCCTGCGATGGCGGCATTGATGAGCTTCGCGTAGCGCCGCGGGAGCTCGT
Organism: Gammaproteobacteria bacterium; assembly: GCA_052389755.1. Classification (GTDB taxonomy): domain Bacteria; phylum Pseudomonadota; class Gammaproteobacteria; order Steroidobacterales; family Steroidobacteraceae; genus JBQTHP01. Next base: position 2,506 of record JBQTHP010000049.1, on the reverse strand, counting down.
CCGGATCGTCGCCGCGCTGCCGCGCACCTTCGCGCTGGCGGGCATCACAGAGGTAGGCGAGGTTCGTGTCGTCGAGCTGCACGTAGGTGCAGCCCGCCTCGCTCAAGGTGCGCAGCTCTGCGGCGTACGCCGCCGCGACATCAGCGTAGAACTGCTCGAGATCGGGATACGCGTCGCGGCTGATAGCCTCGCGCCCGCCGCGAAAGTGAAGCATCGTCGGCGACGGGATCGTGACCTTCGGCGTTCGCCGCGTCACTGATTTCAGAAACTCGAAGTCGCGACGCTGGATCGGCTTCGTGTGACGCACCTTGCCGGTGACGTGCATGACCGGCGGCGCGTAATCGACGTCGCCGTCAGCCTTGTGAAACTTCACCGATATGCCGCCCTTCTCCACTACACCGTCGAGCTGCGTCAGGAAATCGATGTGGAAGTACGTGCGGCGAAACTCCCCGTCGGTGATTCCGCGCAGCCCGAGATCCTCCTGGAATCTCACGATCGTCCTGATCGCCCCGTCCTCCGCCGCGCGCAACTCATCGGCTCGAATCTCGCCGCGCTTGAAGCGCTCGCGCGCATCGAGCAGCGTTTTCGGTCGCAGAAGGCTGCCTACGTGGTCGGCGCGAAACGGGGGTGTAGCGTGGCTCATGTTCCAGCCTTTTCGCTTCAATTGTAGTCATGCGGGTTCGGTGACGGGTAATCGGGGCCGGCGCATACTCGCCGTCCCCCACACGGCCGGGAGACCCTCCATGCGATTCACAATGGCGTGCATCTCGATCGGAGCGCTCGTGCTCGCGGCACTGAGTGGTTGCCAGAGGGCGGAGACGCCGACTACGGACGAAACCCCGCCGATGCAGGATACGACTGCGCAGGATGCGCGGACGCAAGCTCAGGAGCAGGGCGCAACACCTTTCTATGTATCGCTGTCCGGGGCCGAAGAAATCCCCGGCCCGGGCGATGCCGACGGAGCCGGAACCGCGCAGGTCACACTCGACGAAAGCAAGGGCGAGGTCTGCTACGAGCTCAACGTCGAGAACATCCAGGCTGCGACTGCCGCGCACATTCACACGGGTGCGGCCGGATCAGCGGGCGATGTCGCCGTGCCGCTCGGCGCGCCGGCGGAAGGGACGTCGAAGGGCTGTGCGACTGCGGACGCAGCGGTCGTGCGCGACATCGCGCAGAACCCCGCCAACTATTACGTGAACGTCCACAACGCCGAATTTCCGCAGGGGGCCCTGCGCGGGCAGCTGCAGCGATAGGTCTCGCGCAGCGGTGCCGGCCAACCTCTCTCCGGAGTACAAGAAGGCCGAGCAGGCCTTCCGTGGCGCACGCGAAGCGCGCGAGCGTCTCGCGTGCCTCAAGGAGATGCTGCGCACCATCCCCAAGCACAAGGGGACCGAGCACATCCAGGGCGACATCAAGTCGCGGATCCGCCAACTCACCGACGAGCTGGATGCGCCCCACAAGGGGCCCACCCGCAGCGTCTCCGCGCACTCCGTGCGGCGCGAAGGCGCGGCGCAGACGTGCCTGATCGGTCCACCGAACTCGGGGAAATCGAGCCTGCACGCGATCCTCACGGGCTCGAAAGCCGAGATCGGTTCGTTCCCGTTCACGACCAGAGAGCCGTTGCCGGGAATGCTGCAGTTCGAGGACGTGGCGTTCCAGCTCCTCGATCTTCCACCGATCTCCCCGGACCGGACGGAAACGTGGATCGCGGGAATCCTGCAGACCACCGATTCGGCATGGCTGGTCGTCGATCTCGCCGACCCCGCGTGCGCGGAGCACGTGCTCGCGATCCGCGCCGAGCTCGCACAGCGCAGGATTTCGCTCAGCGATCGCTGGCCCACCCTCGAAGCTGAGCGCGAGCCTGAGACTGCGGAAGACATCCCCGATCCGTTCCGGGTCCAGCTCCCGACTCTTCTCGTGGCGAACAAGAGCGATCTCGATCCCGACCCCGACGAGGTCCGTGTGCTCGAAGAGCTCTCGGGCGTGCGCTTTCCCGCCATTGCCGTCTCGGCGAAGACCGGTCACGGCCTCGAACAGCTCGCGCCGTTTCTGTTCAAGGCTCTGGGTATCGTGCGGGTGTACACGAAGCCGCCGGGGAGGCCGCCCGACAAAACCCGGCCGTTCATCGTGCGGCACGGCGATACCGTGGTCGATGTCGCGCGACTCGTGCATCAGGATGTCGCCGGCACCCTTAAATTCGCGCGCCTCTGGGGCAGTGGCGCCTTCGAGGGTCAGCAGGTGGGTCCGGATCACGTCGTCGCGGACGGCGACGTCGTGGAGCTTCATTCCAGATGATCGCGCACCGCCTGAGACGCCAAGGAGCACGCTGGTGTTTGTGCGACCGGTGCACCGCACCGCCTCCGCGCGAAGCCGAGCGTCGGCCAGATCGCCGCGTCGCGCGACGGGAGCGCCATTCAGTCCGGAGTGCTCGGTAGCGGTTTATCCGAGCGAATATGGGGGTGCGGAAGAAAAAGCGATAGCGCACACCGGGAGGGATGGAGCCCGA
>JBQTHP010000048.1:0-15025 GCA_052389755.1 Gammaproteobacteria bacterium | reverse complement strand
ATCGAAATCGCACTAGCTCCAGGTGGTCATCGAGGGCCACGAAATTGGAGCACGCTTGTCGAAGCTCAGCGCTGGCCTGCCCCCAAAAACACACGTCGAAACGAAGCCCTCTCTTTCGTAGGCGCTCCACAGTAGGAACGTAATCCGAGTCTCCCGCGACGAGCGTGATCTCATCTCGTTTTGGATCCATTAGCTCATACGAATCGGCCGTGATGTCGGTGGCAATCTGCGTATCAACCTTCTTCTCCTTTCCGGTCCAATGACTTCGGTCGTGTACGAATACCTCAAACCCCTTGGCCTTCGCCGCGCCCCACAGCGAGTCGTTCGGAGGTGGCCGGGAGCCGTAAAGGACCGCGCGACCGATTTGTGCCTTGTCGCCGCCGGCGAATTCCATTAAGCGCCCGAAATCGAGACGCCAATTGTGGTCACAGATTCGGTACTCGAGCGCAGTCCAGATGTCGGGCGCGAGCCCGCTCGTCACGGCGGCCACGTGCTGCCCCTCAATCCATACGTTGGAATTATCGACATAGAGGAAGTTCGCCACCTGCGTTCTCCTAGCGCCCGGAGTCTCTGAATCCTACCGGATGAGCCTGCTTGCGCCATGCGCCTAGGAGTTTGAAGGCTTCTGGCGCTCCGTGTTGGGGCGAAAATCTTCTTCTGGAGCCATGAGCCTGATAGCCTCGGGGCGGTCTCTCGGGCATTCAGGGCACTGCTCTTGGCGAACAAATCCACGGGCGCGTACCGGCGCGCTATCTCGGCATCTGCGCTTTCGATTTACGATCCAATACAGATTGGCGATCCGGATCTGTGGATTCCGTCTCCAACGCTCGAAACGATGCTCGATGATGCGTTACGTGGTCTGTCGTTGAGCGGATTGCCGCTGCGAACTCGCTCGAAGGTACTCAAGACTAGAGTGTGCTCTGTGATCGGGTACCCGATTCCACGGTCGTTCCGAAAAACGCAGCCGAGATTTCCCGGCCAGAATTTCGACACCTATATCCAGAAGTCAAACAATCTCCAAATCTGGAACGAGGAGCTTTCGCCGTCCCGACGCTACGTTCTGATCCGCGTTTCCGATGCAGATCAGATACAGAAGGTCAAGGTCGTAACCGGCGACGAACTTGCGAAACTCGATACTACCGGGACACTGACGCGGAAGTACCAGGCTCGGTTAATTGCCGGAGCGCAGCACGTCGAATTGATTGCCGAGAAGGACTCAGATCGTGTGGCCCCGTTCGTAAGCGACGGAGTTCAAGAAGCGGTGCGCAATGCGTCTCCGATCGCCGATCCCACGCCGGGCAGACTGCTCAGTATTCGAACACTATTCGACGCCCTTTCGAGGCTAGTCGGAAAGGTGCTGACTGATCCAGGAATCTTGCAGGAACGAAACCGCGCAGAGGCTATGCATCGCGAGGTGTGCGTGGCACTGGGATACTCCATCTACGCGGACTCGGGGCAGTTCCCGGACGTGAGGCATCAACTGCTTGAAGTGAAGCTCCAGACATCGCGGACCATCGACTTGGGGCTCGTAACTCCAAACAGCCAAGAGCCGTTGGACGTGCCGCACCTAGTCGCCGGGACACCGATACGGCATTGCGATGTGCGATACGCGATCTTCTACGGCATTACCGACGGAGCGAAGGTCAAGATTACCCATCTTTTCGTCACGACCGGCGAGCGGTTTTTTGATCGTTTCCCGCAGTTCCAAGGGCTCGTGATCAACGCGAAACTGCAGATTCCGCTACCGCGCGACTTCTGGAGCCGCGAGATTAAAGGCTTCATGAACCAGAACGTTCGCGGCTAGCGCAAGGTGGTCCGCTTCCGCGGATGGCGAGCACTCGTAAATCGCCTTCGCTGTTCGGATGATCTCCTGTGTGACGGCAAGAGCAGGATCGGGGATCGGGAATTCGCTCACGTACTGGGTTATGAATCGTCTCCGTCCCGCATACAGCTTGTTGTTGAACTTGTGGTCATAAAACTCGACAGCAAAGTCGGAGTTACCGACCGCAACCGCGAGCCACATAAGCTTCTCTGCGTGCGGTTCAGGCGTGAGCCAGTAGCAGTCGCCGTTTACGATGGACCCTGACACGTCGATCCAGAAAACTGGTTCCACCGATATATCAGGGAAGACTAGTTTCGGGCGCGCCCATGCTTCCGGGTCCTGCGGCACCCAAATCTCGAACCACTGCCGTCCCGCCTCAATGACGTAACGGCGCCTTTCAAGCTGCTCTCGGTGGCTCTCGAGATACGCGCGAGTCCGCGGGAAGTCACCCAGATTGACGGCGGATCGTCGGCCCTGTCTCGACTCATGCGTGTACAGAATCTGTCGCGACTTTTCGTCTTCCTTTGCACGGTATCGACGGGCTACATGGTGCGTGATTACCGGCCGCAACACCTCAGGACGCTGACCCTCAGGCAAGGTCTCCCAGTCCTCACGAATAAAGACGTCATCCGCCGTAGTCTTCACTCCGACTCTGATCTTTCCGATGTCTCCGAAACGCGCGTACGTTCGGCTCTGCACATTAGCGAGCCAGTCATCCTTTTGGGCGGTCGCAACTCGCCATACTCCCGACACATCGCCGTTTGTATCCAGACATCCATGGGTGACCAGCAGGCGTCGTCCATCTTCGAGTGCCACGACTCCTGACTTATCAAGCGCCGCGATCGCCGTATCGGCACGATGCGAGCTCTCTTGAGTGGTTTCATAAACACTCGTGAAAGCTGGTTTGCTCGCTTTGGCACGTCGCTCGGCAGCTCGAGCCAACAGGACGGCCGGTAACACTGCTGCGTCGAACAGCTTGGTATCGCCGAGGTCCCATACGTGGAGAAGCTCATAAAGCTCCTGCACCGCTTGCCTAACGTTCTGCCCTGATCGCGTCGTCATGAAACGATTTGAGACAATGATCCCGAGCACGCCGTCAGAACGAAGCACCTGCCGTATGCCAAGAATGAAGGTGTAGTAAAGATCCACTCGGCCCGTGAGGCCGAAACGCTGCGCAAGCTCTTGAGCGCGCGAAGCGCCGAGAATCTGAGTTCGCACGTAAGGCGGATTCGCGATAACGAGGTCGAAGTTTTCCAGCGGTCGCCGGTCGTCCAGCAGGTCGATGTTGCGTGACGGCGCTCCAGAGACTTCGAGAAAGTCGCGCGCTTCAAGCCTTAAATCGTCGTCTGGCAACATCTTCGACAAACGCCGGCGCGCTTCGCCGAGCGCCTGCTTATCAGTATCGAATCCGCAAGCGATTACACGGCGACAGCTAATATGATTGAGTTCTGCGATTAGGCTGGCTAGCAGCTCTCCATCGCCAACGGCTGGATCGAGTATGCGAACAGCTTCGTTGCGCGGAATTCGTGTCGCTCGAACGATCTGGTTGGCGACGAACCGCGCAAGTTCCGGCGGGGTGTATGTGGATCCGGCGGCCTTCTGGTGAGGGACCTGACCGTATCGGTGTTCGGCCCTGCTCGTTTGCTTCATCTTTCTTTCGCTAGGCGCACTGGAGCGCGCGCAGTGTAACGGAATCCGCGAGCTGCACGATCCGCGCCCCTATGCGAAGCGACGATCGGAATACCACCACACGAGTACGAGTATGTGAACCTTTACGCACCAACGCCACAGGCAAAGCTCGGCCTTTCTCCAATAATGTTGCCGGTGTGTAGCAGCGCCATGCCGGCAACTGTCTATACAGTGCGAGCGAACCGGCACGACTGTACGGACCTAGCCGCTTACCTGACTGCGCCCGGAGGAAGCACGGCAAGCTCGTTCGGAAGGTCTATTCCTTCATGGACGGCGCGCTCGATTCTCTGGACATCATTCGCGCAAATCGCGTGATATGGCGGAGCGTAGCCGAAGCGCACCCTGTACACGTTGATGGCTCTCTCTGGCCGACTAGACTCTCGAACCGTGAGGGGGAAATGGTGGAGCGGAAGGGGATCGAACCCTCGACCTTCGCATTGCGAACGCGACGCTCTCCCAGCTGAGCTACCGCCCCACCGCAAAACGGCGCGCGATTCTAGCACCGACCCCCGGGCCGGCAAATCGCCGCGCCTCCGCTGGCGCCTGTCCGGAACCTGACATTGCACGGCTCGTTGAGGCATCATCGCACCGTCTCGACCGGAGTCTGCGACATGCTCGACGTCGGCGCACGCGCACCGGAATTTACGCTGCCCGATCAGGACAGTCGGGACACCTCGCTCACCGGCCTCCTCAACCGCGGCGCCCTGATTCTGTATTTCTACCCGGCGGATTTCACGCCCGGCTGCACGCGCGAAGCGTGCAGCATCCGCGACCTGCACGACGAGATCCTCAAGGTCGGGCTGTCGATCGCCGGCGTGAGCCCGCAGTCGCCGGAAAGTCACCGTCGTTTCCGCCAGCGCTACAAGCTGCCGTTCACGTTGCTCTCCGACACCGACAAGGCGGTGATCAAGATGTACGACGTCAACGGCCCGCTCGGCATCTACGTGCGCCGGTGTACGTATCTCGTCGATCCCGGCCGCTACATCCGAAGTGCCGTGCTCGCCGACTTCCGCATCGAAAAGCACGAGGACTTCATCCACAAAGCGCTCGCGCTCGCGGGTTGATCGAGCCGCAAAGCCGCCTCAGTACGTCAGCCGCAGCACGCTCGAAGGGCCGAGGGTGGGCACGCTGACGATGTAGAGATCGTCGTACTGATCTTCCGCGATCGGCGGCACCTGCATGTCGGCAAGCCTTCCGACGATCTCCGGCACCGTGTTGCTGTGCCCGACGATGAGCACGCGCGAACCACCGTGTTCCCTCCGCGCGCGCGCGATCACGCCGGTGACGTCATCGGCCGGAAGGACTTCCGACGTCAGACGCAGGCGTGCCGCGAGCGGTGCCGCCGTTTGCTGTGTGCGCCGCGTATCCGTGACATAGATTGCGGCGATCGTGCCGATACCGGAGTCGTCGCCGAACAATCGCGCGAGCCGCTCGGCGCGCGCTTCACCTTCCGGCGCAAGCGGCGGATCCGCGATCGTGCCGAGCTGCTTCTCGGCGTGGCGCACGACGACGAACGTCGTCGTGGACATCGAGCGGTACAGGGCGACGAGGATGACGCCGGCGAGCAGCACCGCCGCGCCGAAGAGCCATATCGGCGCGAGGAACGGGCGACGGTAACGCGTGATGCCGGGTGCCTGCATGAACTGGTCTTAGGTAAATATTAACAACATCAATAAATTACAACGTATTCATTATCCCATGTGGAGGCCGCTGTTCATATGTCCTCCATGACGCTATGAGGTGACCGGTCGAGGCGTCGTCGGCTGGACTGCCCATACACCGGGGCCGGTCACGGACAAGAGCAGAAAGATGAAACAGAACAGCACCGCCTGCTCACCCTGATTGAGCATCGGCGACAGAACGTGGCCCTGATTGGCGTGGCCGATGAAGTACGCGACTGCCATCTGCCCGGAGAGGATGAAAGCGGCCGGGCGTGTGAAGAGGCCGATCAGCACGAGGAGGCCGCCCACCACCTCGAGAATTCCCACCATGCCGAAGAATGACAGAACCTTCAGCTCATCGAACATCTCCACGTGCGGGATGTGGAAGAGCTTCGCCGTTCCATGCTGCAGGAAGAGAAAGGCCGTGATGATACGCAGCGCTGCAATCGCGCGAGGCGTCCAGGTATCGATGAAGGCTTGACTGAGTCTCATGTGACTGGCTCCGGGTGTTGCAGCGATTGCTCGAGCCTATGCAGCGTGCGATAGCAGGGCAGCACCTGGGTGACGCTCGCGTTCGGCTCGCGCTTTTCCCTGATGGCCGCGAAAAACTCGCGATCCTGCAGCTCGATGCCGTTCATCGACACGTCCACCCTGGACACGTCGATCGGGTTGTTCTTGCCGTCGACCAGCTCGTCGTAACGGGCGACGTACGTGCCGCTGTCGCAGATGTAGCGAAAGACCGTACCGAGCGGCCCGTCGTTGTTGAAGGAGAGTGAAAGCGTGCAGATCGCGCCGGATGTCGTCTTCAGCTGGATGGACATGTCCATCGCGATTCCGAGCTCCGGATGCGTCGGTCCCTGGATCGCGTTCGCGACTGTGATGTCCTCGCCGGTCTGATACCGGAACAGATCGACCGTGTGGGCGGCGTGGTGCCAGAGCAGATTATCGGTCCACGAACGGGCCTGGCCGAGCGCATTCATGTTGGTGCGGCGGAAGAAGTAGGTCTGCACGTCCATCTGCTGAATCTTCAGCTCGCCCTTCCTGACTCGCCGGTGGATCCATTGGTGCGACGGGTTGAAGCGGCGCGTGTGGCCCACCATGCAGACCAGCCCCGTCTGCTTCTGCACCTTGTCCACGGCCTCGGCATCTTTCCAGCTGTCGGCGAGCGGGATCTCCACCTGCACGTGCTTGCCGGCCTTCAGGCATTGAATCGCCTGCGCGGCGTGCATCTGCGTCGGCGTGCAGAGAATGGCGGCGCCGACGCCGGGCCGCGCGAGAGCTTCCGCAAGGTCGGTCGTGGCGTGTGGAACGTCGTACTTGCCGGCGATCGCCTGCGTGGGCTCGAGCTGCCGGCCGACCAACGACGCGACCTCGATGCCGCCGATCCTTCTTACGGCATCGAGATGTTTCTGGCCGAACGCGCCCGCACCGGCGAGAACGATCTTCATGGCTTGCGGTTCTCCAGGATGATGTGGCCCACGGCCGTATTCGACGCCGGTACGTGATAGAACCGGTGGATCTCGTCGACGGTGGCATCGAGCGCGCCGCGCATGATCAGCCACATGACGAGCTCGACGGCTTCGGACCCCGCCTCGCGCATGTACTCGACGTGCGGCATGCGGGCGAGCCCTTCGGGATCCGAGACCAGACGGTCGAGGAACCGCGTGTCGAACTCCTTGTTGATGAGGCCCGCGCGCGGTCCCTGAAGCTGGTGGCTCATGCCGCCCGTGCCCCACACCTGGATGTTCAGGTCCTCATCGAACGATGCGACGGCGCGGCGAATCGCCTTGCCGAGCTGATAGCAGCGACTGCCCGAGGGCAGCGGGTAGTGCACGACGTTCACCGCGAATGGAATCACGCGGCACGGCCACGCCTGCGGCTGGCCGAAGAGCAGCGACAGCGGCACGGTGAGCCCGTGGTCGACGTCCATCTTGTTCACGATCGTCAGATCGAAGTCATCCTGGATGACCGATTGCGCGATGTGCGCCGCGAGCTCCGGATGCCCGTGCACGGTCGGCACCGGGCGCGGCCCCCAGCCTTCATCCGCCGGCGCAAATTGTCCGGCGCAGCCGATCGCGAACGTGGGAATGATTTCGAGACTGAATGCCGAGGCGTGATCGTTGTAGACGAGAAAGATGACATCGGGCGTGTTCTGCGCGATCCATCTCCTGGAGAACTCATATCCCTTGAAGAGCGGCGCCCAATAAGGCTCTTTCGCCTTGCCGAGATCGAGGGCCGCTCCGATCGCCGGAACGTGAGACGTGGCAACGCCCGCCGTGATCCTGGCCATCGGTCACTTTCTCCTGCCGCCGTCCAGCATCATCCGCGCGTAGTCTTCCTGGCTCATGCCCGTCATCAGCGCCGCGGCATATTGATAGCTCTTGCCGTCGGTCGCGAATATCTTGGCGAGAAAATAGATGTTCCCGCCGAGAGAGATCATCCGGTTGTAGTCGCGATCGAGCACCGCCTGCTTCTGTTCCGCGCTCATCGGCCACTCGTCGAGGTACGCGCGCTCGTTCGCCTTGAACCGTTCGCGATTCACCGCCTTCATGAGCGACATGCAGAACATATTGAGCGGGTAGCCCTTGCGGGACTGCTCGGCATCGAAGATCGTCGTGCCCGGTATGTCCGAGTATGGCTTGTCGAGCGCCACGGAGCGTCCTATCGGTCCCAGTAGAGTCGCATCGGATTATCGACGAGGAGCTTGCCTAGCACCTCTTTCGACGCGGCTATCTTCGGGATGAAATCGACGAGCTTGCCGTCATCGGGCATATGCGACTTCATGTTCGGATGCGGCCAATCCGTGCCCCACAGTACCCGGTAGGGAAAAGCCTCGACGATCCGCCGCGCGAACGGAACGACGTCTGCGTATCCCGGCGGCCCGCTCTTCGACAGCCGCTCCGGGCAGCTCACCTTCGACCAGAAATTGCCGTGATCGCGCATCAGCTTCACGAACAGCTCGAACTGCGGACCATCGACCGGTTTCGTCACGTCCGGGCAACCCATGTGATCCACCACCACTGTCGTCGGCAAGGTGCTGAACAGATCGAAGAGCTCCGGAAGGTCGTCGGCCTCGAAGTAGATGACGACGTGCCAGCCCAGGGGTTCGATCCGTTCGGCGATATCCATGAGTGTGTCGCGCGGCACCGTATCAACCAGCCGTTTGACGAAGTTGAACCGCACACCGCGCACGCCTGCGTGATCCAGCGCGTGCAGCTCTGCGTCGCTGATGTCGTGCTTCACTGTTGCGACGCCGCGCGCGCGGCCCTCCGCGTCTTTCAGTGCATCGACCAGCGCACGGTTGTCCGCGCCATGGCAGGTGGCCTGCACGATCACGTTGCGCTCGAAGCCGAGGTGATCCCGCAGCGCCCAGAGCTTCTCTTTCGGCGCGTCGGCAGGCGTGTACTTCCGTTCGGGCGCGTAGGGAAAGACATCACCGGGACCGAAGACGTGACAGTGAGCATCGACGGCGCCTGGCGGCGGCCGAAACGCCGGCTTTGACGGATTCGGATGGAATGGCCGCCAGCCGGCGTCCATCTGAAACGCGCTCATTTGCCTCGAGCCCGCAGTGCGGCGTCGAGGCGCGGGTACACCCGGCGCGCATTCAGCTCGAAGATCCTGCGCTTGTCGTTCCTCGGGATGTCGAGCGCGTAGATGTAGCGCGCGGTGTCGTCGAAATACTGCCCCGTCTCGGGATCGACGCCCCGCACCGCGCCGAGCATCTCGGAGCCGAACAGGATGTTGTCGATATCGATCACGTCGACGAGCAGGTCAATTCCCGCCTGGTGGTACACGCACGTGTCGAAGAACACGTTCCTCATGACGTGCCGCACGAGCGGTGGTCGCTTCAGCATATCGGCAAGGCCACGGTACCGCCCCCAATGATAGGGCACCGCCCCTCCCCCATGGGGAATGATGAAACGCAGCGTGGGGAAATCCTTGAAGAGGTTGCCCTCGATGAACTGCATGAACGCGGTGGTATCGGCGTTGATGTAGTGCGCGCCCGTGGCATGAAAATTCGGGTTGCACGACGATGACACGTGAATCATCGCCGGCACGTCGAGCTCCACCATCTTTTCGTACAACGGATACCAGTGCGGGTCCGTGAGCGGTGGCGCCGTCCAGTGGCCGCCCGAAGGGTCGGGATTCAGATTGCAGCCGACGAAGCCGAGCTCCGCGACGCACCGCTCGAGCTCCGCGATCGAATTGCTGATGGGCACTCCCGGCGACTGCGGCAGCTGGCACACGCCGGCGAAGTTCTCCGGATAGAGCTTGACCACGCGCCAGATCAGGTCGTTGCACGCCCGCGTCCAGGCCTGGGAGGTCGCCTCGTCCCCGATGTGGTGTGCCATGGCCGAGGCGCGCGGCGAGAAGATCGTCAGGTCCGCGCCGCGCTGCCGCTGCAACTTCAACTGATTGGTTTCGATCGTCTCGCGGATCTCATCGTCGCTGATGCGCGCCGGCCGCGGTACAGGCAGGCTCGGATTCTCGAGCCGCACGAGCTGCTGGTCGCGGAAGCTCTGATGTGCGGCGGGCGCCGTCGTGTAGTGCCCATGGCAGTCGATGATCATCGCGGCGGCCCCCTCCAGGTCCCGCGCGGGACGAAGATCTCGCCGCGCATCAGCTTGCGCGCCGTGCGCAGCAGGGCTGATCGGTTGACCTTGACTCCCCTGCCCTGCGGCTCGACGTCCATCTCGACGGTGAAAAAGCCGGTCGGATGCTCGATGTCGAGCCGCCGGGTGCCGTGCGCACCTTCGATGCGCGCAACCTGCGCCGCGATGGAACCGGGCGTGACACACGCCGTGGCGACGCTGACGGCGCCGAGAACTCCGATCGCATCATGAACCCGATGCGGAATGAAAGTGCGCGTCGCGATCGCACCGCCGGCACGCGGCGCCGACACGAGGCACATCTTGGGAACGGTCTTCTTCGCAACGTCTCCGAGGTTCATTCGCGGCCCGACCGCGAGGCGAATCCGCTCGATGCGCGCCTTGAGATCCGCGTCCCCCTCGAGCGCGTCCGGCGTCTCCTGTCCGGTCTTGCCGAGGTCGGACGCACGAAGAATGACGACGGGCATGCCGTTGTCGATGCAGGTGAGCTCGACACCCTCGACGACGTCGACGGCCGAATCCGTCGGCAGAAGCGACCCGCAACTGGAACCGGCAACGTCGAGAAAATCGATCGGAATGGCCGCCGCCATGCCCGGCACGCCGTCGATTCGGGCATTGCCGTCGTACTCGACCGCGCCGGCGGGCGTCGAAACATGCGCCACGGCGATACTTCCGGTGTTCACCATGTGAATGCGCACCGGGGTGGTCGCACCTGCGATCGGTACGAGGCCGTTCTCGATCGCCCACGGACCTACGCCCGCCAGGATGTTGCCGCAGTTCTGACTGTCGCTGACTTCCGCCCTCTCGACGACCACCTGAAGAAAGAGGTAGTCGACGTCCGCCTCTGCGCGATCGGATCGGGCGATGACCGCCACCTTGCTGGTGAGCGGATGCGCACCGCCCATACCGTCGATCTGGCGAATGTCCGGTGAACCCATCGCCGCGAGCAGCACGCGATCGCGCGTCTCAGCGTCGGCGGGCAGATCGCGGCGATCGAAAAAAAGACCCTTCGAAGTCCCGCCCCGCATCACAGTACAACGGATCGCCGTCAGCATGCGGGACCTAGGAGCTCCTAGTCCTCCGGAGGCTGATCGACGTACTGCAGGCCCTTCTCGGCCAGGCGCCCTCGCATCCCGTAGACGTCAAGACCCAGCTCTCCGGCCTTGAGGCGCTCGCGCACCTGCGCTTCCTTCTCTTCGCGTGCCGCGCACTTCTGAAGAATGTCGCCTGCCTGCTCGCGTGCGACGACGCACACGCCATCGTCATCCGCGACGATGAGGTCGCCCGGGTGAATCAGCGCGCCGGCGCAGACGACCGGTACGTTGACGCTGCCCAGCGTCTCTTTGACCGTGCCCTGCGCCGAGATGCACGTCGACCAGACGGGAAACCGCATCGCAGTGAGATCGCGCACGTCGCGCACACCGGCATCGATGATGAGCCCGCGAACGGCGCGCGCCTTCAGCGAGCAGGCGAGCAACTCGCCGAAATATCCTGCATCCGAATACGAGGTGGGTGCCACCACCAGAACGTCGCCGTCCCGGCACTGCTCGACGGCGACGTGGATCATCCAGTTGTCGGCGGGAGCGGCGCTGACGGTCACCGCCGAACCCGCGATGCGTGAGCCGGCGTAGATGGGGCGCATGCAGGGCGCGAGCAGCCCGATCCGGCCCTGTGCCTCGTGCACCGTGGCCACGCCGAACGCCTGAAAGCCATCGGCGATCCTGCGATCGATGCGGCGAATGTTTCTGACGACGACTGCCATCATTCGAGCCGCGCGCGGTGCCAACGCAGATGGTCTTCGATGAACGTAGCGATGAAGTAGTAGCTGTGATCGTATCCCTGCTGGAGCCTGAGCGTGAGATCGATGCCCTGCGCCTTGCAGGCCGCGGCAAGCAGCTCCGGCTTCAGCTGATTCTGCAGGAACTGATCGGCATCACCCTGATCGACGAGGATCTCTTTTACGTGGCGCCCCGCGCGGATGAGCGCCGTCGCGTCGTATTCGTCCCACGTCTGCCGGTCCGGACCGAGATAGCCGCCGAGCGCCTTCTGGCCCCACGGCACCTGCGAGGGAGCCGAGATCGGCGCGAACGCCGAGACCGCCCGGAACCGCTGCGGATTCTTCAGCGCGATGGTGAGGGCCCCGTGTCCGCCCATGGAATGACCGGTAATTCCCTGGCGATCCATGTCCGCCGGAAATCTCGAGGAGATCAGCTCGGGAAGCTCGCGTGTGACGTATGAATACATTCGATAGTTCTTCGACCAGGGCGGTTGCGTGGCGTCCACGTAAAAGCCCGCTCCCAGGCCGAAATCGTACGCACCTTGTGGATCGCCGGGCACGTCGGGGCCACGCGGACTCGTATCGGGTGCGACGAGCACCAGGCCGAGCTCCGCGGCGACGCGCTGCGCGCCCGCCTTCGTCGCGAAATTCTCCTCGGTGCAGGTGAGCCCGGAGAGAAACCACACGACGGGGACCTTGCCCGCCTGCGCCTGCGGCGGCCTGTACACCGCGAAGCGCATGTCGGTTCCCGTCTCGCGGCTCTTGTGACGGTAGAACCCTTGCCGGCCGCCGAACGAGCGGTGCTCCGAGAGAGTTTCGAGAGTCATATCCGGACGATACGTCGGTCAGCCGTCCCACGGAAGGCCGACGTAGTTCTCCGCCAGGCTCGTGGCTGCGGCGCGGGAGCTCGTGACGTAGTCGAGCTCCGCGAGCTGCCGGCGCCGGTCGAATGCCGAGTCATCGGCGAAGCGATGCAGCATGGTCGTCATCCACCATGAAAAGCGTTGTGCCTTCCACACGCGCCGCAGGCACGTCGCGGAGTACTGCCTGAGCAGGTTCTCGCGTCCTTCGGCGTAGAACCCGGTGAGCGCGTCCGTGAGCCGACGGACATCCGCTACCGCGAGGTTCATCCCCTTCGCACCGGTCGGCGGCACGATGTGCGCCGCATCGCCCGCCAGGAACAGCCGTCCGTGCTGCATCGGCTCGGCGACGAAGCTGCGCATCGCGACGATGCTCTTCTGGATGATCGGCCCTTCGATCGGCTTCCATCCGTCGATCGTCGCGAGGCGGGCGCGCATCTCCTCCCAGATCCGCGCGTCCGGCCAGTTGGCGACGTCGTCGTGCGGGTCGCACTGGAAGTACATGCGCTGCACCGTCGGTGAACGCGTGCTGACCAGCGCGAAGCCGCGCTCGTGGAGCGCGTAGATGAGCTCGGTGCTCGAGGGCGCAGCCTCGACCAGAAACCCGAACCATCCGGATGGATACACGCGCTCGTACGTGCGCAGCACGTTCTTCGGGACGGCGCCCCGCGAGATGCCGTGAGAGCCATCGCAGCCCGCGAGAAAATCGCACGCAAGCTCCTCGGTGCGTCCGCCGTGCACGAAGCGAATCGTCGGCCGTGCGCTGTCGATGTCGTGCACGCTCACGTCGCGCACGTCGAACAGGACGGCGCCGCCCGCCTCGAGTCGCGCGTGCACGAGATCCTTGATGACCTCGTGCTGGGCGTACACCGTGATCGCGCGTCCGCCGGTGAGCTCCGTGAGATCGATGCGGTGCCCTCGCCCGTCGAACCGAAGCTCGATGCCGTGGTGGACGGCACCCTCGCTGCGCATGCGGTCGCCGACGCCAGACTCGATGAGCAGATCCACGCTGCCCTGTTCGAGAACGCCGGCGCGAATGGTGGACTCGATGCTGCCGCGACTGCGCACCTCGAGAACGACCGACTCGATGCCGCGAAGCTGCAGCAGGTGCGAGAGCAGCAGACCCGCCGGACCCGCCCCGAGAACTCCAACCTGCGTGCGCATTGGTCAGTTCACCGACCCAGCAGAAAATCCGTAAGCGTGCGAGTGAACGCGAGCTGCGCCCCGATATTGGAAAGGTGAGCCGTCGGCAACTCCACGAGCCGCGCGCCTCGCACGTTGTCGGCGATGAAGCGCAGATGCTCGGGCGGCGTCGCGGGATCGCGCGTGCCGCTCACCACGAGTGTCGGCGCGGAGATCGATGCCAGATCAGCGCGCAAATCCATGTCGCGCACGGCCGCCGCGCAGGCGACGTAGCCCTCCGGGGACGTGGTCAGAAGCATCTGCCGGATCCGCTCGACGGCCGCGGGCTCCGCCGCGCGAAACTCCGGCGTGAACCACCGTTCGATCACGCCTTCGGTGATCGCGGCCATGCCGCCCCGGCGCACTGCATCGATGCGGGTGTTCCAGGTTTCCGGCGCGCCCATGTGGCTCGACGTGTTGCAGAGAACCAGCCGGTCCACCCGCTCCGACGCATGGGCGGCGAGCCACATGCCCGTCATGCCTCCGAGCGACAGGCCGCAGAAACTGGCGCGTTGGATCCCTGCCGTGTCGAGAAGTCCGAGGACATCGCGGCCGAGTGCCGCCATGTCGTAAGGGCCGGGCGGAACGTGGGATGCGCCGTGGCCGCGCGTGTCGTAGCAGAGCACGCGAAAGTGACGCGCGAGTGAGGGAAGCTGCGTGTCCCACATGCCGTGGGAGGTGCCCAGCGAATTCGACAGCACCACGACGGGCGCCCCGACGGGACCGTCGACGCGATGAAAGATCACGGCGTGGTTTTCGGTCGTCCGTTCGATCGACTCATGACTCCTTCAATCCGGTGACGAGATCCTCGAGCTCGCGCGCGTGCTGGCGCAGGTGCGAGCAGGCAAGATTGAGATCCTTGAGCTGCTTCGCCGATTGTGCCGTCTCCCAGAGCGTCGGGTTCTTCTCGGGAAGGGCGGCGAGGACGCTCGCCAGCATATCCAGGCTCCCGGCAACACGCGCGAGAGCCGCGGCCGTAGCGTCGTTTTCTTTTGGAACCAGCGCCGGCTGCTCGACAGTGTCGGTCATCGTTGCTTCCTTCGCGAGCGCGATTGTCGCTTCTTCCAGGAGAAATTGGGAACTATTCGTCCTGAAAACCGTTCGCTTCCGTCCACCAGGATATCAACGGAGGAAGACACATGAACTGGGATCAGATTCAGGGCAACTGGAAGCAGTTCAAAGGCAAGGCCAAGCAGCAGTGGGGCGATCTCACGGACGATGAGCTCGAGCAGGTCGCCGGACAGCGCGAGAAGCTCGCGGGCAAGATCCAGGAAAAGTACGGCCTCTCGAAGGAAGAGGTCGACAGGCAGATCCGGCAGTGGGAGACGCAGCAGCGTCCGAGCTGAGATTCGATGCAATCCGCGCGCGCTGCGGCGGCGAGCTGCAGCGCGCGTCTTTCAATGCCCCTCGCCCCTCCCACCTCG
>JBQTHP010000047.1:0-1705 GCA_052389755.1 Gammaproteobacteria bacterium | reverse complement strand
TCGAGGAACAGGATCTGCGGCTCGTGTGCGAGAGCTTTGGCGATCATCACCCGCCGCTTCATCCCGCCCGACAGCGTCAGGATCTTGTCCTTGCGCTTGTCCCACAGCGACAGGTCGCGCAGCACCTGTTCGATGTATGACGGGTTCGGCGCGTGCCCGAACAGTCCCCGGCTGAAGTTGACGGTTGCCCACGGCGTCTCGAACGTGTCGGTGGACAACTCCTGAGGCACGAGGCCGATCTTCGACCGCGCAGCGCGGTAGTCGCGCACGATGTCGTGGCCGTCCGCGAGCACGACCCCGGTGGTCGGGGTCACGATCCCGCAGACGATGCTGATCAGCGTCGTCTTGCCGGCGCCGTTCGGACCCAACAGGGCGAAGATTTCGCCCTTGCGGATCTCGAGATCGATGCGCTTCAGCGCCTGAAGGCCGGACGCGTACGTTTTGGTGAGATTCGAGATGGAGATGATCGGTCGCATGGGTACGCGCGGTTTCACGTCAAGAGGATCAGAGCTGCGAAAACGGCTGCGATGCCGATCCCACGGCGTAGCCACTGCCCGCGCGCGAGCAGTTTTTCCACGAACACGAGTGCAGCGATCGCGGCGACCCACAGAAGGTTCATGACGCCGCCCACGAAGAGCAGCAGCATCAACGCCCAGCAGCACCCGAGACAGTAAAGCCCGTGGCGCAGACCCATCTGCAACGCGCCGCTCGTGCCGGGACGATACGCGGCGACGAGAAACTCCACGGGCGAGCGACAGTGATCGAGACACGCGCGCTTTGCGGGCAGCCACTGATAGACGCCGATTGCGAAGAGCAACGCGGCCGCGCCGATCCGTTGCCGGGCCACGCCCATGTCGTCGATCCACTCGACCGCGATGAGCTCGACCTGCAGTAAGGTCGCAACCGCCGAGAAACCGAGCCACACGAGCAGGTAGCCAGTGGCGAATGCGGCCGTCCGCGCGAACGAACCCCCGTCCGGCGCACGCCTCCCGATGCGATCGAACAGCAGCACGGTGGGCGCCACGGACGGAGTCATCATCCCGATCATCATCACGAGCCACATCGCGAAGGTCAGCGCGACGTAGTACGTGGTGCGCAGCCCGCCGCTCGTCGCCGGCATGGGCATCGGCGCAAGCCACAGGTATGCCCAGGAGAGGACGGTGAGCGCGCCGAGTGCCGCCAGCAGAATCAGCCGGTCACGCGCCGGCGTGTCGCGCAGAGAAGCGGTGGTCAAGCGTCAGGCTGCGGTGCGCTTGCGGACGACACCCGCGCCGGTCATGTCGAGCTTCGCGATGTGGGCGTGCCTGCCGTTCCACTTGAGCGAGATCGGCGCCTGCATCGTGCGCACCTGGCTGCTCGCGCACTCCGCCTCTTCGAACTCGAATCCGCCGGGAAGGACGATCTTCGCAAGCGACATCGCACCCGTGATCGGATTTCTGATCGGCTCGACGCGAGCTTCCGCGACGCCCTCGATTTCGATGCGCGCCGTGCGGGCGCCGAAATCGGCTTCCATCCGGATCTGCCTGAACATCGGCGGATGGACCTTGCCGTACGTGGCCGCGAAGACGTTGAAGACCGTCGCGCCGGGCTCGGTCTCCTCCCCCGACATGATCTTCAGGATCGCCTCGCGCTGCGCCTCGTTCGCGCGCACGTCCACGACCGGCTGCGCCTCGCCGTTGCCCTCGTGAATCGCCTTGGGCCACGC
>JBQTHP010000046.1:0-2906 GCA_052389755.1 Gammaproteobacteria bacterium | reverse complement strand
GCAGGGACACACGGCGCGGCAAGTCCCGTTCGGAGTCGTGGTCACTGGCATCCGCGCCGCGCTGCTGGAAGCGCAGAGTAAATGGGGCATGACCTCCAGGCTCATCATGTGCTTCCTGCGGCATCTGTCGGAGGAAGACGCGCTCGCGACCCTGAATCAGGCCGAGCCCTATCTCGAGCACATCGCTGCCGTCGGCCTGGATTCCTCTGAAGTTGGCCACCCGCCGAGGAAGTTCCGGCGTGCGTTTGACGCGGCGCGTGAGCGCGGCCTCAAGGTGGTCGCGCACGCTGGTGAGGAAGGCCCTCCGGAGTACATCTGGGAGGCACTGGACCTTCTGCACGTCGATCGCATCGACCACGGCAACAGGGCACTCGAGGACGCGCGCCTCGTGCAGCGCCTCCGCGACGCCGGAATCGCCCTGACCGTCTGCCCGCTGTCGAATCTCAGGCTGTGCGTGGTTCGGGGCCTGCGCGACCATCCCATTCGCCGGATGCTCGAGCTCGGTCTTCTCGCCACGGTCAACTCAGACGACCCGGCGTACTTTGGCGGCTACGTCAACGACAACTTCCGCGCGCTGATTCAGCACCTGGACCTAACGGGTGCCGAAGTGATCACTCTGGTCAAGAACAGTTTCCGTGCATCCTTCCTCGACAGCGAATCGGTCGCTCGTCAGATTAGTGAGATCGACGCGCGTGGTGCAGCGCCGCTTTCAAAGCGCCTGCCGGAGGCGTAGAAGCATCGACCGGATGCTCGCCCGGGCGGAAACGTCGGCAGAACATCCACCTACCTACTTCGAAAGTAGGTTCCAAACGCTCCGTATCACGTGCGAACGCA
The DNA here is from genome assembly GCA_052389755.1 of Gammaproteobacteria bacterium. Taxonomy (GTDB): domain Bacteria; phylum Pseudomonadota; class Gammaproteobacteria; order Steroidobacterales; family Steroidobacteraceae; genus JBQTHP01. The sequence continues at coordinate 2,072 of JBQTHP010000046.1, read as the reverse complement.
AGCCGCACACGGCGCCTCCGCGGAAGCCGCAGCTGCTCAGGCGGCGCACGATGTCCTCGTCGCGTTGATTCCCGCGGGGCGCTGCCCCGCACCTTCAGTGCGGCACGACGCTCACGGGCAAGGCTTCCAGGCCGCGGAACACCAGACCGGCTCGGTGTCGCGGCGGATCACCTTCGAGACGCACCTTGGCGAACCGATCGAGTAACGCCCCGAACAGCACTTCGAGCTCCAGCCGCGCCAGCGGCGCACCGAGGCAGAAATGCGCGCCGGTGCCAAAGCCGAAGTGACGATTGGGCGAGCGCCCCACGTCGAACTCGTCTGCGCGCTCGAACGCCCGCGGGTCCCGGTTTGCGGATCCGTACAGCAGGCCGACGATATCGCCCTTGCGCAACGTGACGCCCTCGTATTCGCGATCTGCGAGGACGAACCGGTGAAACAGCTGCAGCGGCGCATCGTACCGGATCATCTCCTCGATTGCGGTCGTCAGCAGCGAGCGATCCTTGCGCAGTCGCTCGAGTTGGTGCCGATGCTGCAGAAGCGCGAATAGGCCGTTGCCAGCCGCATTAACGGTGGCCTCATGGCCTGCGTTCAGGAGCAGCATGCAGGTCGCGATGAGCTCATCGCGCGTCAGGCGCTGCCCTTCGCTCTCGACCGAGACGAGCGCACTGATCAGATCATCGCGCGGCTCAACGCGACGCCGTGCGGCGAGCTCGTTCAGCATCGCAGCGAATTCGGTCACCGCCTGCTCGGCGCGCGCCTCATCATCCGGACCGTGATCTTTTTCGTAGAGACGCACGATCCGCGCCGACCACGGGCGAAGGCGATGCCGCTCTTCTTCCGGCCAGCCGAGCAGCTCGGAGATCATGTGCACAGGCACTGGCTCTGCGATCTGGCTGACGAAATCGACGTGGCCCGCAGACGCCGCGGCGTCGAGCCGCTCATCGACGACGGAACGCACGCGATCGCGGAGCGTGCGAATGCGGCGCGGATCAAGCGCCTCCGACACGAGCTTGCGGATGCGCGAGTGATCGGCACCCTCCATCTCGAGCAGGTTTACGCGCACGTAACGGCTGTAGTTCGGCGTTCTGTCCCAGCCGGCTGCGTGACGGCGCTCCTCGATCTCCTCGCGCGTGCTCACGTGATCGAGCGAACGGCCGAAGCCGCTGTCGACCAGCACCGCGCGGATGTCCTCGTAACGCGTGAACAACGTCATACCGAGCGCGCTCGAGTAGAAGATCGGACTCTCTTCGCGCAGACGCGCATAAACCACATACGGATCGGCCGCAAAGGCCGGATCGTAAGGTTCAAACTCGACAACGGGAGCGGTGTTAATCGCTTCAGCGCCTCGCGAACTTGAGATGCGTTACCTTCGGTGCGGCGACCGTTCGCACGAGTTCCAGTCCGTGCAGCTCGGTGCCGACGCCGGCGAACAGCCGCTCACCGCTGCCGAGGAGCGTCGGCACGAGGTGGACCTCCATCTCGTCAACGAGCCCCGCCGCGAGATACTGCTGGGCGGCGCGCGCTCCGCCCGCGAGCGATACGTCCTTGCCGCCCGCGGCCTGTCGCGCCCGTTTGAGCGCGGCCTCGATGCCGTCGGTGATGAACGTGAACGTCGTTCCGCCTTCGAGCACGAGCGGCTCGCGTGCGTGATGCGTCAGCACGAACACCGGGTGATGGAACGGGGGGCTGGCACCCCACCAGCCGTTCCACGGGTTCTTCGCATCCCACGGCCCGGGATGGCCACCGAACATGTTGCGCCCCATGATGGTCGCGCCAATGTTGGCGACCGACTCCTCGACGACGCGCGAGCTTTCGTTCACCTCTCCGCCCTTCATCCCGTGCGGCGCGCGCCACGCTGCGAGCGGAAGCACCCACTCGTGCAGGCGCTCGCCGCCGACGCCGAGCGGGTTGTCGACGCTCTGGCTGGGACCGGCAACGAACCCGTCGAGCGACATCGAGATCCTGAAGCGCAGCTTGGCCATGTTGTCTCTCCGCGGGACTCACTCAGCCTTCAATGCGCCTGGCTCGAGCCGCGGTCCCACCTGCTGGATCACCAGCGTCGCCGCACGCGA
>JBQTHP010000045.1:0-50166 GCA_052389755.1 Gammaproteobacteria bacterium | reverse complement strand
GAACTCATTCACGCGTTGATTGTGGGGACGACGGCACTGATGCTTGCGCAATTCTCCGCGTACGTGATAGCGCAGTGGCGTTCCGGCCGTCAGCACGAAGCGCACGTGAAGCAGCCGGCTCGATACGTTGCTCGCCTTGAGCTCGCGGCGAGTTGACGAACGTCGACACCAGGCGCGGATTCATCTCGCCTGCGCGGCCCGGGCCTCCGCGGCGAGCAACTGCAGCCCGCGCATGCGAGCGCGCTCGAGACCGGGACCCTCGCCTGCGATCGCCATGGCGAGCAATTCTCGCCAGGCCGCGAGGCGCGTCGGCCAACGCGGCTGCAGCCACTCGACGTGTTGGTCGGCGAGACTCTCGATCTGTCTCAGTGTGCAGCCCGAGATGCGCCCGGCGCACGCAGCGGGCATGCCAAGGAGCAAGCGCGCCGCCGACGGGCGGCTGCGGGCGAGGTGCCATCCGTAAGTCAACGCGAGTCGCAGCACGGCGACCGCGCGCGGGCCTGAGAAGAAAGCGGGCGCCGCGGGAGTGACCGATTCATGAATGGCGTGGCTGCCGACCCACGCCCAGTTGCGGGCGTCGGCGAACCCGGCGTCGACGATGAGATAGGGACAGGCTGCCGCACGCTGCCGCGCGGCACCATCGAGCCTGGCCCAATAATCGCTGAGCTCGTGCAGCAGGGGCTGCTCGACGCCGTGCGGCTGTGCCGCCTGCCCGGCGAGCAGCTCGAGGCACTGATCGTTCAGCTCGACCAGGGACTCGAGCGTTTCCCCGTGCAGCCAGGTACGCGCAGCCGGCGACGCCTCGCGCGCGTCTGGCTGCCCGTCCCGCCTGGCCGACATGGATGCCTCCCTCTTTCCGCGCATATCCTGCCGCAAGAGCGCTTGCGCCGCATCCGCGAATTTGGGAAATTTGTACCAAATCTGCGGAAGTCGGAAAATGCGCAAAAACGGGAGGTCCCCCCATGCGCGTCTCGGACGATCGCTACAGCCGCGACCGGCAGCGCCTCGACGTCGCCTTGCGCTTCATTCGCCACGAGGCCCGCACGCACACCATCCGCGCGTGGACGGGACTTACGGACGACCGCATCCGCAAGCTCTATCGGTCGTATCTGTGCGGCAACGAAGGCGCCGTCGTCGCTCGACATCGCGGCAAATCGCCGCAGCAGACCGCTTTCTTCACGCGCACGGCGCGCGTGCAACAGGAGAGTGCCGTGTTCGCGAGCCTGTGCAGCCTCCTCGGCGTGGTGCCGCCTCGCCACGTCGGCGATGCCGCCCGCACGCTTCCGGGCGTTTCGCGAGGCGAGCTGCTCTGCCAGGCATTCGAGGCCTACCGCGCGCTCATCGCCTCGCCGCAGATCACCTTCGAGCACGCGGTGTTCCTCGTCACCGCGCTGGCACGCGGCGATGAGCTTCGCCTGAGCGGTTGCGAGGACTGCGGCAGCCTGTTCGTCGCCGATCGCCTTGCCCTGCGAGGAACGCGCTGCTCGCATTGCACGGGATCCGGTGCCGCGCAGGCGCCAATCGCCGGAACGCCCCGGCGCAGCGAGGCGGTAACCTGTTGATCGGTCGCGCTGTTGTTAAGATGCGCTCCCGCGGAGCGAGCGCTGCTGCTGATGGTTTCGGAACGCGAACGGCCTAACTTCTTCTCCGGGCCCTATATCGACCGCCGCGCCGATCTGCGAGAGCTCGCCGATTGGCTCGAAGCCGCGCGTGCCGACGCGAACACCCTGTATCTCGCGGCCCGCGGCACTGCTCATTTACTGCGCAGAAGCCCCGAGCGGGCGATCGCTTTCCTGCGAGCCGACCATCCGGCGATCGCGACCGCGCGCAATGAGCAGCTCGTGCTCCTCGGGTGGTTCCACGGCGAGCGCTGCGTGCTCGTCGAGCTCGACGACGTCGCGCAATCGGCGGATTTCGCGGATGGGAGCTTCGAGGAGCTGCGGCCGCTCGCTGCGACGTTGCCCGCCGAGGATGCGGGATTGCTTGCCTACGCGCGCGCGATGTCGATCTGGCGCGCCGGCCATCGCTTCTGCAGCGTATGCGGTGCGCCGATGCGGAGCGAGCGCGCGGGGCACGTGCTGCGCTGCTCGAACGCCGCGTGCGGTGCCGAGTCCTTCCCGCGCATCGACCCCGCGATCATCGTGCTCATCACTGACGGGGACCGTGTGCTGCTCGGACGCCAGGCGAGCTGGCCGCCCGGCCGCTATTCCACGATCGCCGGCTTCGTCGAGCCGGGCGAAAGCCTCGAGGATGCGGTCGCGCGCGAGGTGATGGAGGAGACGGGCGTCGTGGCGACGAGCATCGCGTACCACTCCTCGCAGCCGTGGCCGTTTCCGTCTTCGCTCATGATCGGCTTCCACGCGCAGGCTGACTCACGCGCTCCCGTACGCGTGAGCGGTGAGCTCGAAGATGCGCGCTGGTTCTCGCGCGAATCGCTCGCGTCGGGCAAGACGCCGCTGCCGCCGAGCCAGTCGATCTCCTATCGACTCATCCGCGGCTGGGTGGACGCATGAACGACCTCGACGTGCTGCTCGCCGTCGCCCCTCACCCGCCTACGGCACCCTCTCCCCCGCAAGCGGGGGAGAGGGAAGGGTGAGGGGGTTATGTGCCTGCTCGTCCTCGCGTGGCAGAGCCACCCGCGTTATCGGCTCATCGTCGCCGCGAATCGCGACGAGTTTCACGACCGTCCGGCGGCACCGCTTGCGCCATGGGACGACGCGCCGCAGCTCATCGCCGGGCGCGATCTGCGCGCCGGAGGCGCCTGGCTCGGAGTGGACCGCGAACGCCGCTTCGGCGTCGTGACCAATTATCGCGAGCTGCAGCGCCCACGGCGTTCGGCGCCGTCGCGCGGCCGCCTGATTCCGGAGTTTCTCTCGGGCGCGCGCAACGCGCGCGAGTACCTCGCCGAGCTCGAAACCGACGCGCCGGGCTATTCCGGCTTCAATCTGCTGCTCGCCGCAGGCGACGGACTCTGGTACGCGTCGAATCGCGCGGACTCCTTCGCACGACAGCTCTCGCCGGGCATTCATGGCCTCGCGAATCAGGACCTCGATGCACCCTCGCCCAAGCTGCTGCGCGTCCGGCGACGCTTCGAGGCGTCGATCGCGCGCGGCGACGAGATCTCCGCTGCCGAGCTCTTCGTGATACTCGCGGATCGCGAACGCCTGGGCCCGGACGAGGAGTTGCCCTCCACCGGCCTCTCGCCCGAATGGGAACGCGCGCTTTCGTCCCCGTTCGTCGTCCATGGGCAGTACGGCACACGCTGCTCGACCGTGGTGCTGCTGGAGCACTCGGGCGCGTTGCGAATCGCCGAGCATCGCTTCGATGCGACAGGTCAGGCTTCAGGCCAATCTGAATACACGCTGAACGCCGCCGAGTGGCCGCGCGCCGCGGCTTGAAGTTGCGGAACCCGCCTCGCCGGGCCCGACTCTCATTAGAATTCCGCAAGCCTATGCCCCTGCGCCCTTTTCCGACGTCGTCGCTGCTCTTGTGCCTGCTCGCCGCCGGCAGTGCCCACGCGGACATCCATATCGACATCGACGGCCTCGACAACGGCCTGCGCAGCAACGTCCTCGCGTACCTGAGCCTCGCCCGGTACCGGGATCGCGATCTCGACGCCCACATCGTCGAACGCTTGCACCTCCGCGTGGAGCGCGAAGTGGCGGCGGCGTTGCGGCCGTTCGGCTACTACGAGCCGAAGGTCGAATCGCAGCTCACGCCCCGCCCCGGGCACGGCGATTGGCGCCTGGACATCGACGTCGATCCCGGTCCGCCCGTGATCCTGAACGACGTGGATGTCCAGGTGAGCGGCCCCGGCGCGGATGATCCGCTGTTTCAGCGCATCACCGGGGATCTGCCGCTGCAGGAGGGCGAGCGCCTGAGCCATGCGGAATACGAGCAGGTCAAAGGCGACCTGCAGCGCACCGCCGCCACCTATGGTTATCTCGATGCGCACCTCGAGCGCAGTGAGCTGCGCGTCGATCCGGCTGCGCGCGAGGCGAGCGCCCTCCTCTCGCTCGAGACCGGCGCCCGGTACCACTTCGGCCCGACGAGCATCGAGCAGGACGTGATCGACGAGCGGCTCGTCCGCCGCTTCATGCGCTACGAGCAGGACGAGCCTTTCGACGTCACGGAGCTGCTGCGCACGCAGTTCGCGCTCGACGACAGCCAATACTTCTCGAGCGTGGAAGTGCAGCCGGGCGAGCCGGATCGCGATGAGCGGATCGTGCCGGTAAGTATTCGCGCCGCCCCGAGCCGACGCGACCGGTATCAGTTCGGCGTCGGGTATGGCACCGATTCGGGCATCCGAGGCACGGTCAGGTGGGACAGGAGGCGCGTCAATCGACGCGGCCATCGGTTCGGCACCGAGCTCGAGGCCGCGCAGAGCCGACAGAGCCTCGAGGCCCGCTACGCGATCCCGATCGGCGATCCGGCGCTCGAGAAACTGGGATTCGAAGTCGCCGGCGAGCGCGAGCAGGATCTCGGCAGCCTCGAGACGGAGGACGTTTCCTTCACCCCGAGCATCACCGAGGTTTGGTTCCGGCGTTTCCAGCGCGTGTTGTCCGTCACCGTCACGCGCGCCGCCACCGAAACGCCGGTTGCGGTCGCCGTGGGCGGCGGCGGCACCGTTCGCCAGTCCGACTTCCTGATCGTGCCGGCGCTCAGCATCGCCTCGATCCCGCAGGGTTATCTCGGCGAGGCACTGTTCTCGCGGGGGTTCTTCGCCGAAGTGCGCGGCTCGTACACGGGATTCGGATCGGACCAGAGCTTCGTTCAGCTTCGCCTGCAGGGCGAGCGCGTGTTCGACGTCACCGATTCCTGGCATCTGCTGCTGCGCGCGGAGGCCGCAGCGAGCCTCATCGGCGAGCTGAGCGAGCTGCCCGGCTCATACCGCTTCTTCGCGGGTGGCGATCGCAGCGTGCGCGGCTTCGGCTTCAACGATCTGTCGCCGGTGCAGCAGCAGGTCATCATCGACCCCGACACCGGTGAGACCCGCACCGAGAACGTGAAGGTGGGCGGCCGGAACATGCTCACCGGTACGGTCGAGATCATTCGCGACCTGCCGCGCAACCTCGGCATCGCGGCGTTCGTCGATCTTGGCAACGCGTTCGATGAGTTCGGCCATTCGCCCGATCCGGATGATCCGGATTACCTCGAGTACTCCGCGGGGCTCGGATTTCGGTGGCGCCTGCCCGTGGTTACGGTCGGCGTGGACATTGCTCAGCCTCTTTCGGAGCCCGGCGCGGGACCGCGCTTCCACTTCAACTTCTCCCCGAAATTGTGATGCGCCGCTGGATTCTGACCGGCGGCGCGCTCGTTCTTCTGATCGCCCTCACTGTACCGCTCGCCGCGCTGCTCGTCGCGACGCGCACCGAGACGGGCCTGCGCTTCATCGTGAGCAAGGTGCCCGAGCGGATCGGGCGCGCGAAGCTCGACATCGGCGACGTTCGCGGCACGCTCGCCCACGGCATCACGGTCGACTACTTCGAGATCGATCACGAGCGCGTGCGATTGCGGCTCGAGCGCATCAGCGCCCGCCTCGATATCCTGCCGCTGCTCGTGCAGACGATCAGCGTGTCCGAGCTCGCGGTCGGTGATGCCCTCATCGAAGTCCGCCGGCGCACGACCCCGCCGCAAAAGTACACGCCGCGGTTCCTGCCGCGAGCGTTGCGCATCGCGACGGAGCGCGCACAGCTCGCACATGTTCTTCTGGTCACGCCGAACGGCACGCGTCTCGAAGCGACGCAACTGCGGGCGGCCGGCATCGCGCGCCACAAGACCGTCCGCTTCTACGAAGCCTCCGCCATCTGGAATCAGGCGCAGATCGCTGCGACCGGCGAGCTGCACGCCGCCGACCCGATGCAGCTCACCGCGGCAGCGCGCATCGACCTGCAGCTCCCCGAGCAGCCTCGCTGGGTCATCGAAGCTCGAGGCGACGGCGATCTGAATTCGCTTGCGATCACGGCGCAATTCGCGGAGCCGTTTCGCGCAAGCTTCGATGGGCGTGCGCTCGAGCTCACGCGCGCGTGGCGCTGGACCGGCCGGGCGCTCATCCACGATTTCAACCTGCAGGCGTGGGGCGCCGGCGATGCGCTCGGCCGCATCACGGGCACGCTCGAGCTGAACGGCAATCGCGACGGCTTCACGGCCCGGGGACCGCTCACGCCCGAAGGCCTCGCAGCAGGAGAGTTCTTCACGTTCTTCGAAGGCGGTTACGCCGACCGCGTGTTGCAGGCACGCGTGATCGACATCACGCACCGTGCGTCGCAGGCGAACGCCACGGGCAGTGGCGAGATCGCGATCGTGGAAGACGGTCCGAAGCTCGCGCTGCACGGGACATGGCGCGATTTTCGCTGGCCCCTCGTCGGGGACGACGCTGCGATGCGCAGCGGCGCTGGCGAGTACACGCTCAACGGGGTCTGGCCGTACGCACTCACGGCGACGGGCGAGCTCGCGCCGGGGCCGCTGCCGTCGATGAGGTTCGATCTGCAAGGCGCGCTCGCGAAGCAGTCGCTGACCGTGACGCAGGCCAACGTTCAGGCACTCGACGGGAACGGCGCCCTCACGGGAGAGGTCGCCTGGGCGCCGGCCGAGAGGTGGTCCGTCGCCGGAAAGGCGAGTCGAGTGAACCCGGGGCTGATCCGTAAGGACCTTCCCGGAAAGCTCGACTTCGCCTTTCAGGCCTCCGGCGAAGGCTTCGGCGACGAAGGTGACTTCATGGTCGCACTGCGCGATCTCGGCGGACGCCTGCGCGGTGTGCCCGCGCGTGGCGGAGGAACGCTCAGCCGACGCGACGACACGTGGGAGTTTTCCCGCGTGCGTGTTGCACTCGGGCGCACCAACCTTTCGGTCGACGGGCGGCTGGCCGATCGCCTCGACCTGCGATTTGCCGTCGAGGCCGAAGATCTGAGCCTCCTCGCTGCCGAGAGCCGCGGCCAGCTGCGCGCCCGCGGGAGCGTGCGCGGCACGGCGGCCAGTCCGGTGATCGACGTCGTCGCGAGCGGCAGCGACCTCGAGCACCAGGGCATGCGGCTCGCGAGTTTCACGGCGGACGTCGACTTCGACGTGCGCCGTGATGCGCTCGTGCACGTCGCTCTGCGCGCCGTGAAATTGCAGCTCGACGGGCGCACGGTCGACCGCATTCGCTTCGACCTCGACGGCGCAGCGAGCGCGCACGACGTGCGTGTCGGCATCCGCGCCACCGGTCTGGACGTCCTCGCGCAGGCCAAGGGGTCGTTCGCGAACGGGCTCTGGAGCGGGCGGCTCGAGACGCTCACGGTGGGCGGCGAAGAATCGCTCGATCTTTCACTCGAGAAGCCCGTCGAAATTTCCCTGTCGCGCGACCTCGCCCACGTCGAGTTCCTCTGCGTGCGCGGCGTTCCCGCGCGGATCTGCGCGGACGCGGACTGGAACCCGGCGCGATGGACGGCGACGCTCACGACGACCGAGTTGCCGCTGAGCACTCTCACCGCCGGGCTCACGCCGACCATCGAGTACCGCGGCACCGTCAACGTGGTCGCACGAGGCTTCGGCAGCGCGGGCGAGCCGGCACAGGGCGACCTGCGCGCGGATCTCATCGATGCGCAGTTGCTGCGTCGGACGCCGAGCGGCCGGGAGGACACGATCACCTTCGGCTCGGGGCTCGTGCTCGCGACCGCGTTGCGCGACACGATCGAGGCGCGCGTCACGCTCGATGCCCAGGAGATCGGCACCATCAACGGCGAGCTCTTTGCGCGCCGCACGTCGCCCGAGTGGCGCAAGCTGCCGCTGCGCGGTGAATTGCGCGCCCAGACCGGCGAGCTCGACCTGCTGAGTCTCTACGTCCCGCAGATAGATCGCGCGGCCGGCCAACTGGTCGTCGATCTGACCTTGGGCGGCACGCTCGGTGTTCCGCTCGTCAGCGGGCTCGTGCGGGTGAGCGAGGCCGAGCTCGATTTCTACCAGATCAACCTCGCCATGCGGCAGGTCGGCCTCGAGGCGAAGCTCGTCGAAAACGGCCTGGATTTTTCAGGCTCGGCGCGCATCGGCGAAGGCACCGCGCGCGCGAACGGGCGCCTCGAGTGGCGCGATTCGCTTCCCTACGGCCGCGTACATCTGACCGGCGAGCGGTTGCAGGTAGCGAACATCCCGGAAGCCGTTGCCTATGCCTCGCCGAATCTCGATTTCGCGATCGAGGGCCGCCGCATCGCGGTAACCGGCGAGGTGAAAGTGCCCGAGGCGCGCTTCGTGCCGGTCGAGCTCGCCGACGCGGTGCGCGCGTCGTCCGATGAGGTCATCGTGTCGGAGGACGAGACCGAGCCGGCGCAGCTCTTCTCCGTCACCACCGTGATCAGGCTCTCGCTCGGCGATTCCGTGACCATCGACACCACCGGTCTCACCGGTCGGCTCACGGGAAGCATCACGGCGCGCACGGGATTCGACGACATCACACGCGCGACCGGCGAGCTGCGCGTCGAAGAAGGCGAGTACACGGCGTATGGACGACGCCTCGACATCGAGCGTGGCCGCCTCGTCTTCACCGGCGGCCCCGTCCAGAATCCCGGCGTCGACATCCGCGCCGTCAAGGTATTTCCGGACGTGAAGGCTGGCGTCCTCGTGCGTGGGACGCTGCTTCAGCCGCGGCTCACGTTCTTCTCCGAACCGCCGCTGCCGCAATCTCAGATCGTATCGCTGATCCTCGCCGGCGGTTCGCTCGCCGCGGTACAGGATCGGCCCGACGGCGCGCGCGGCGCGAGCGCGAGCGACGAGCTGCTCGCCCAGGGCGGCGCGATCCTCGCCCAGCAGCTCGGCTCGCGAATCGGCCTCGAGGACGTGAGCATCGAGTCGAACCTCGCGAACGAAACCTCCCTCGTGCTCGGCAAGTACCTTTCGCCGCGCTTCTACGTGAGCTACGGCATCAGTCTCACGGAGGCGCTGAATACCCTCAAGCTGCGGTACTCCCTGAGCGATCGCTGGACCATCAGGAGCGAGCTCGGCCAGGAGCAGAGTACTGATCTCGTGTACACCATCGAGAAGTGAGCCGTCTGAGCCGTCAGTCATCTGAGCCTTCCTCCGGCTGCGTCCTTGACGGGTCGCGCATAACTATGCACACTTCGTGCAACTTTATGCATGAGGAGCACTCCGCTTGCTGATGGATCACACGCAGGCCGAACGGCGCAACGCCATCGTGCGGCTGCTGCGCGACGGCGTGGTACACAAACAGACCGATCTCGTGCGGCTCCTGAAGAAGCAGGGTCACGAGGTCACGCAGTCCTCCGTGAGCCGCGACCTGCGCGATCTCGGCGTGCTGAAGGCGAGCGGCGGCTACGTGCTGCCGCCGGACGAGGTCTTGCGCACGAACGGGGATTTCGGCGCTCTGGGCCAGTTCGTCCGCGAGATTCGGCGCGCCGGGCCGACCATCGCCGTCCTGAAGACCACGATCGGCGCGGCGCAGAGCGTCGCGGTCGCGCTCGACCGCGCGGAATGGCCGGAGGTCGTCGGCACCATATCGGGTGACGATACGATCTTCATAGCCACCGACGGCGCTCGCGCTCAGTCGAGGCTTCTCGCCCGCCTGCGCGCCCTTTTTCCGGGCTGAAATCCATGCCGGACACCATTGCGTCGGGCCTCGAGCCCATCGTCCTCGCCTACTCCGGCGGTCTCGACACCTCCTTTCTGGTGCCGTGGCTCGCCGAGCAGTACCGGCGACCAGTCGTCACAGTCACCGTAAACACCGGCGGCATCGATGCGGGCGCGGCGCGCACGCTCGAGCAGCGCGCCCACGCACTCGGCGCAGTCGGTCACCATCTCGTCGATGCCCGCGCGGACTACTTCGAGCAGGTGCTGCGCTTTCTCGTGATGGGAAACATCAGGCGCGGGCAGCTGTACCCGCTCTGCGTGGGCGCCGAGCGTGTGATGCAGGCGCAGACGATCGCGCGCTTGGCGCGTGAGCTCGGCACGAGCACCATCGCCCACGGCTGCACGGCGGCGGGCAACGACCTAGTGCGATTCGAAGTGGCCCTGCGCACGCTCGCGCCCGAGCTCGACGTCCTCGCGCCCGTGCGCGACAAGGCCTTCAGGCGCAGCGACGAGCTTGCGTACCTGAAGGAACGGAACCTTCCGGTACCGGCGCACGGCGCCGCCTACTCGATCAATCGCGGCCTCTGGGGTGTCACCATCGGCGGGAAGGAGACGCTGACCTCCGAGGGCAGCATTCCCGATGACGCCTGGGTGCTCACGCGGAATGCGTTCACCGATGCTCGCAGGCCCGAGCGGCACATGATCGAGTTCGAGCAGGGCCGGCCGGTCGGCATCGATGGACGCAGGCACTCCGCCGTGGACGTGATCGAAACGCTCGAGTCGCTCGCGGCGCCGTTCGGCATCGGCCGCGGCATTCATCTCGGCGACACGATCATCGGCACGAAGGGCCGCGTCGCGTTCGAAGCGCCGGCAGCCGAGACGCTGCTCGTCGCGCACCGCGAGCTCGAGAAGCTCGTGCTCACGCCGCGTCAGCAGCGCATCAAGGAGCTCGTTGCGCAGCCGTACGGGGACCTCGTGCATGAAGGACAGCTGCTCGATCCGGTGTGCCGCGACATCGAGGCGCTGCTCGCCTCCTCGCAGGCGCGGGTCACGGGCAAGGTGCACGCGCTCTTCCGGACGGGCGGGCTCTTTATCGAGGGCGTGGAATCGTCCTATTCGCTGATGGCGGCATCGAAAGGTGTGTACGGCGAGGCCGCGGGCGAGTGGTCTGCGACCGATGCGCTCGGGTTTTCGAGGATCGTCGCGCTCCCTGGAATCTTTCATCGGCGCGCTGGAGAGGGACGCTGAGCATGAATGGAATGAGAACGGTCGTCGTCGACAAGGTCGCATCCGTCACGCAGGCCTGCGGCCTGTCGAACGAGGTGCGCGTCTCGACCGGGGACATCCCCGCCGAAGAGGGCGTGGTGGTCGTCGTCGAGGTGCTGACGAACAAGTCCACCTACAACACGCTCGAGCTCACGAGCGGGCGCATGGCCAAAGTCGGCAAGGGCGACGTCGTCGCCGGTGCGCTCGGGCATCGCAAGGCGTTGTTCGGCTATTCAGGTCACGTTCCGCAGCAGCTCAAGACCGGCGATGTGATCCAGATGCTGAACATCGGCGGCGTGCTCGGGATCTGCGACTCGGTCAACCCGGAGAAGGGCCGGCCGTTCGACTGCCGCGTGCTCGGCGTGGTGCTGCATTTCCCGTATCTGGGTGAACGCATCGGCGTGCCGGCACGAGTGGGCTATCGCAGGCTCGATTCGGGCGCGCTGCTCGACTCGCGCGGCGTGCCGGTCATTGCGCTCGCGGGCACCTGCATGGAAGCGGGCAAGACGGCCGCGGCGTGCGCCATCGTGAGCCGCATGCGGCACCGAGGACTCGTCATCGACGCCTTCAAGGCGACGGGCGTCTCACTGCGCCGGGACATTCTCGCGATGGAGGACGCCGGCGCGCGCAACACGATGATCTTCACCGATCTTGGCGTCGTCTCGACCACGCGTGCGAACGGGCCGGCGCTCACCCGCACGATGTTGAGCGAGCTGTCCGCCGGCAAACCGGACGTCATCGTCTTCGAGCTCGGCGACGGGATACTCGGCACCTACGGAGTCGATTCGATTCTCGAGTGCACCGACATCCGCAGCGCGCTCACCGGCCTCGTGCTCTCGGCGAACGATCCGGTCGCCGCGTGGGGCGGCGTCAAGCTGCTGCGCGAGCGTTTCGGCATCGAGCCCTGCGTCGTCACTGGTCCCGCGACGGACAATCAGGTGGGCGTCGAGATCATCGAGCAGCAGCTCGGCGTCTCCGCCTTCAACGCCCTGAGCAACGGCGCCGCGCTCGGCGATCGCGTGATCGACGCGGCGCGGCTCGCGCGGGCGCAGCCGGTCGAGCCAGCGCTCTCGGCGGGTACAGGATGAGCGCACGCATCCCGGCGTTCGTCCTCGGCGGCACCGGCTCTGTGGCCGGCGAGCTGCTGCGTCTCGTTGCCGGCCATCCGCGGCTCGCGCTCGCGGGTGTGATGAGCGACAGCCAGTCCGGCGAGCCGGTGGCACGCGCGTTTCCGCATCTCGCGAGCGCGTACGGCGATGAGTGTTTCAAGTCGCAGGAGGAGATCACCCGGCTCATCGCCGAGCGGCCGCAGACTGCGGTGTTCTCGGCGGCACCGCACGGGGTATCTGCCGCGCTCATCGATTCCCTGCTCGCCGCAGCCGCCCGCGCGGGCACGCGGCCGCGGGTCGTCGATATCTCGGCCGACTTCCGCTACTCGAGCGCCGAGGCGTACGAGCGCGTGTACAGGCATGCGCACGGCGCGCCGCAGCGTATCGAGGAGTTCACGTGCGCAGTGCCTGAACATCTCGCGAAGCTCGACACTCTCCACGTGGCGCATCCCGGCTGCTTCGCAACGGCCGCGCTCCTTGCGAGCGTGCCGTTGCTTGCGCTCGGTCTTACGACCCCGACGCTGTTCGCAACGGGCGTTACGGGCAGCACCGGCTCCGGACGCAAGCCCGGGGAGGGCACGCATCATCCGTTGCGGCACAGCGATCTGTACGCCTACAGCGCTCTCGCACACCGCCACGTCCCCGAGATACAGGCGTGCGCGCTCGCCGCGTCGGGCGTCGAAGCCGAGTTCGCGTTCGTGCCCCACTCCGGACCCTTCGCGCGCGGCATCCACATGACGGTGCAGGGGACGCTGAAGGTGCCGCGCGACAGCGCCGCCGTCATCGGCATGCTGCGCGACTTCTATGCGCGTTCGCCTTTCGTGCGCGTCACGGAGCAGGTGCCGCGCGTGAAGGATGTCGTTGCGACGAATTACGCGCACCTCTCTGCCGCCGCGAACGGACGAACGGTGGCCGTCATGTGCGCCATCGACAACCTGAACAAGGGCGCCGCGGGCGGGGCGGTGCAGTGGATGAACCGCATGCTCGGGCTGCCCGAAACCGAAGGGCTCACCGCGCCCGCACCTGGCTGGACCTGAGCGCCTTCATGAACGCAAAGCTCGACCACACGCCTCCGGTACGGGACTTTCTTGCCCCGGTCTTCGCGCAGTACCCGATCGAGGTGGTCGCGGCGGACGGGGTGTGGCTCGTCACGCGCGACGGGCGCCGCGTCCTCGATCTGTACGGCGGCCACGCGGTCGCGGCTCTCGGATATGGGCACGCGGGATGGACGAACGCGCTCGTCTCGCAGGCGCGTGCATGCAGCTTCCAGAGCAATGCGGTACCGATGGACGTGCGGGCGCGCGCTGCCGAGCGGTTGGTACGCTTCGCCGCGTCGCACTTCGACAGCGTGTTCTTCGTGAACAGCGGCGCCGAGGCGAACGAGAACGCGCTCAAGATGGCGTTCCGCATGACGGGAAGATCGCACGTCGCGGCGGTCGAAGGCAGCTTTCACGGGCGCACGGCAGCTGCGGGCGCGATCACCTGGGGCGCGCAGCAGAAATGGTTCGGCTTCCCGCGTACGCCCTTCGACGTGAGCTTCATCCCACGCCGCGACGTTGCGGCGATCGCCTCGCACGTCGGCAAAGCCACCGCCGCCGTGATCGTGGAGCCTGTACAAGGTGTGGGCGGGGCGTTCGACATGGGCACGCCGTTTCTCGCGGCGCTGCGCGCCCGCTGCGACGAAGTCGGCGCGCTCCTCATCTTCGATGAAGTGCAGTGCGGCGTCGGCCGCACGGGATATCCGTTCGCTGCAAACATGTACGGCATCGCGCCGGACATCATCACGGCGGCGAAGGCGCTCGGAAACGGCTTTCCATGCGCCGCATTGCTCATGGCGCCGCACGTCTCGGCAGCGGTGAAGCTCGAGTCCCTGGGCACCACATTCGGCGGCGGCCCGATGGCGTGCGCCGTGATCGAGGCGGTGCTCGAAGCGATCGAAACGGAACGGCTGCTCGAGCGCGTCCGGCGTGTGGCGGGCTACATCCGCGAGGCGTGCATCGTCGGACCGGTCGTCGGACATCAGGGCGCCGGCTTTCTCACCGGTCTGCGCACGTCGCGCCCGGCGAAGGACGTTCAGCGGGCGCTGCTCGATCGCAACATCCTCGCAGGGACATCCGGCGATCCGCACATCGTGCGGCTCCTGCCGCCGTACGTGCTCGAGGAGCAGCACGTCGATCTCCTGCGCGCGGCGCTCGCCGGGCTGCCGCCGTGAAGCGATTCGTCGATCTTGCGCACTTCGAGCGCGAGGCGGTGCTCGATCTGCTCGCGCTCGCGCGACGTCTCGAGACGCAACCCGAGCCGCGAGCGCTCGCCGGCAAGGTGCTCGGGCTGCTCTTCTTCGATCCTTCGCTGCGCACGCTCGCGTCGTTCCAGTCCGGCATCGCGCGCCTCGGCGGCAGCTCGTTCGTGATCACATCCGGGCAGGGCACGTGGCAGCTCGAGACGCGGTCCGGCGTGACGATGACGGGTGCTGCCGCCGAGCACGTGCGCGAAGGCATCCCGGCGCTCGCGTCGTACTGCGATGCGCTCGGCATCCGCGCCTTCGCAGGCGGGCGGGACCTGTCCTACGATCTGGCGGAGACGGCGTTCAACGCCATGAGCGAGCTCTGCGACAAGCCGTTCGTCAACCTCGAATCCGCGATGAACCATCCGTGCCAGGCGCTCGCCGACTGGAAGACGCTCGACGACGCGGGCACCGCGCGCCATGGAAAGCTCGTCCTCACGTGGGCCTACCATCCGCGCGCTCTGCCCCTCGCCGTGCCCGCCGCGACGGCGCACATGGCGGCGATGCGCGGCATGGAAGTCGTGGTGCTCCGCCCGGAAGGCTTCGCGCTGCCCGCGCAGATCATGGAGAAAGCCCGCCGCGCCGCGCAGCGCTCCGGCGGCTCGATCCGCGAGACCGCCGACCGCGACGATGCGCTCGCGGGCGCGCACGTCGTGTACGCCAAGGAGTGGGGCTCTACGTCTCGTTACGGTGACGCTGAAGGCGATGCGCAGTTGCGCGGCGCCCTTACCGACTGGTGCGTGCGCGAAAGCTGGTTTTCGGGCGCCGCGCCGGACTGCAAACTGATGCACTGCCTGCCCGTGCGCCGCAACGCGGCCATAGCGGACGAAGTGCTCGACGGGCCGCGCAGCATCGTGCAGCGCGAGGCAGCGAATCGCCTCAGCGTGCAGATGGCGGTCCTCTACCGCATGTTGAAGGACTGAGACAGCGATGATCATGCACCGAGCCGACCAGACACTCGCGATCCGCGCTCTGAAGAGCGCGGCGCCGTACATCCGCATGTACAAGGGGAAGACCTTCGTCGTGAAGGCCGGCGGCGGCGTGTTCGCCGACGTCGACGCGACGCGCGCGCTCATCGAGCAGATCGGCATCCTGCATTACTTCGGCGTGCGAGTCGTCATGGTCCACGGCGGCGGACCGCAGCTCACCGAGCTCTCGGACGCGCTGGGCGTCGCAACCCGCGTGGTGCAAGGCAGGCGCATCACCGACGAGAAGTCGATCGACGTGACTGCCATGGTCCTGAACGGCCTCATCAACACGCGCATTCTCGCGATCTGCCGCGACCTCAGCGTGGATGCGGTCGGCATGAGCGGCGTCGATGCCGGTCTCGTGCGCGCGCACAAGCGGCCGCCGGTGAAGCTCGACGATGGCTCGGAGGAAACCGTGGACTTCGGCTTCGTGGGCGACATCGACGGCCTCGACCCCACCGTGATCCGCAAGCTGCTCGACAACGGTCTGATGCCCGTGATCAGCCCGTTGTCGGCGGACGAGAACGGCGTCTTGCTGAACATCAACGCCGACACCGTCGCCGCCGCGATCGGTGCCGCGCTCGGCGCGGAGAAACTGATCCTGTGCACCGGCGCGCCGGGGATCCTCGAGCGCGCGGATGATCCCGGTTCGATCGTCTCCTACACCGATCTTCGCGGGCTGAAGCGCCTGCGCGACGAAGGCAGCATCGTCGACGGGATGCTGCCGAAAGCGAAAGCGATCGAGGACGCGATCCGTGGCGGTGTACGCCGCGTGCACGTGGTCTCCTACCGCTCGCCCGAGGGAATCCTGGCCGAGGTGTTCACGAACGAAGGCACCGGCACGCTCATCGTCGCGGACGTGACGGCGCTGACGCCCGCTGAGCTGACAGCTGACGGCCTACAGCCAACAGCCGACAGCCCGGAAAAGAGGTGGCCATGATCCTGCGTTCTTCTCCGGGCTGTAGGCTGTGAGCTGTAGGCTGTGAGCTTCCTGTGGAACAAAGACGCACCGCTCGATGAGCGCGTGCTGCGCTACACGGCGGGAGAGGATCACTTGCTCGACGAGCGGCTCGTGCGCTACGACGTGCGCGCATCCGTCGCGCACGCGGAGATGCTGAACGCCCAGAAACTGTTGAGCGATGAGGATCTCGAGGCGATCCGTGCAGGGCTCAGCGAGCTCGCGGACGAGCATGCCCGCGGGCTCTGGTGCATCGAGCTCGCGGATGAGGACGGGCAGACCGCGCTCGAAAAACGGCTCACGGAGCGCATCGGACCTGCCGGCGGACGCGTGCACCTCGGACGCTCGCGGAACGATCAGGTGCTGACGGCCCTGCGGCTCTATCTGCGGGATACCGTCGAGATGCTGCGCGCCGGCGCGGCGGCAGTCGCGGATGCGCTCGATCGCCTGGCGACGCGCGAAGGCTCGACGCCGCTGCCCGGCTACACCCACATGCAGCAGGCGATGCCGAGCTCCGTGGCGCTGTGGGCGGGCGGATTCGCCGCGGAGGTGCGCGACGATGCGGAAGGCTTGCACCTCGTGCACCGGCGCCTTGCGAAGAGTCCACTCGGCTCCGCCGCAGGCTTCGGCACGCCGGGCCTTCCGATCGATCGCGAGGCGACGCGCACGGCGCTCGGTTTCGCGGTGGTTCACGAGCCCCTCACCGCGGTGCAGCTCTCGCGCGGCAAGGCCGAAGCGCAGGTGCTGTTCGAGGCCGCACTGCTTGCGCAGGACCTCGGGCGATTCGCTGCCGACGTTCTGCTCTACTACACGCAGGAGTTCGCGTTCATCTCACTGCCGGACTCCTTCACTACGGGCTCATCGATCATGCCGCAGAAGCGCAACCCCGACGTGTTCGAGCTCGTGCGCGGCCGCACCGCGACCGCGCACGCCTGCCTGCTCGAGGCGCTCGGCGTCTGCGCGAAGCTGCCGTCGGGATACCAGCGCGATCTGCAGCTCCTGAAAGCACCCCTCTTCCGCGGGATAGACGCCGTCGCCGGCGCGCTCGATATTCTGCAGCCCGCGATCGACGCGATCCGGTTTCGGCCGGAGAACGTACGCCTCGATCCCGCGATCCGCGCCGCCGAGGCGGCGAACGCGCTCGTCGTGAAGGAAGGCATACCATTCCGCGAAGCGTACCGGCGTGTGGCAGCACAGCTCGCTGAAGGAACGAAAGGCACATCCACATGAGCATCTGGCGCGGCGAGGCGTCCCTGGCGGGGCTTCGCGGGATCCACGGCGGATCGATGCCCGGCTTTCTCGGCATCGAGTTCACCGAGCTCGGCCCGGACTTCCTGCGCGGCACCATGCCGGTGAACGAGCGCACGCGGCAGCCGTTCGGCATCCTGCACGGCGGCGCCTCGGTCGTGCTCGCGGAGACGCTCGCGAGCAGCGCGTCGTATCTCTGCATCGATCGCGAGCGCTTCGCTTCGGTCGGGCAGGAGATCAACGCGAACCACTTGAGATCCGTGCAGGGTGGGCTCGTGACGGGGATCACGCGTCCGTTCCACATCGGCACGCGCAGCCAGGTCTGGGGAATCGAGATCACCGACGAACAGGATCGCCTCATCTGCGTGTCGCGCATTACGATGGCGATCGTCGAAAGGAGCCGTTCATGACCGACAACACATCGATGGCAGCGGCCGCGTCGCAGACAGTCGATCCGTCGCTCGTCACCTACACACACGTGATCTACGCGTTGCACGCGCTGTCGGTGGTCATCGGCGTAACCGGGTCGGCTACCATCGTCGGCGCCTTCGTGTTCGGTCTTCCGTCGATCATCGGCGTGATCATGAACTACGCGCGACGCGATGCGACCCGCGGCACGTATCTCGAATCCCACTTCCGCTGGCAGATACGCACGTTCTGGTTCGCGCTTCTCGTGTGGATCATCGTATCGATCATCTCCGCGCCGCTCGTGCTGCTGCTCGGCCTCGGCATCGCGACCTACTACGTCGGCGTGTTCGTGCTCGGAGTGTGGCTCGCGTACCGGGTCGCGCGCGGCTGGCTCGCGCTGCGCGACGGCCGGCCGATGTACACGTGATGAGAAGGCTCAGACGCCTCTCGGCTCAGACGGCTATCGGCCTCGCGGCCGGCGCTTTCGTCGCGGCGTGCGGCCAGAAGGGACCGCTCTATCTGCCGGAGAAGCCGCGGGACGTCGTCACCCGACCCGCACCCGCACCCGAGCCCGCGCCGGAATCGTCGACGCCGAAAAAGCCGGACGACGACGAGAAATCCGAACCGCCACCGTAGGAGCGTATGACCTCCGCGGCCGATCTAGTCCTCGTCGACGGCTCTTCCTATCTCTACCGCGCGTTTCACGCGCTGCCGCCGCTCACCAACTCCCGCGGCGAACCGACGGGCGCGATCTTCGGCGTGATGAACATGATGACTCGCTTCATCAAGGACCACGCGCCGCGGTGCATCGCCGTTGTGTTCGACGCTTCCGGCAGGACCTTCCGCGACGAGATCTTCGCCGCGTACAAGGAGCACCGTCCCCCCATGCCGAACGATCTGCGCGCCCAGATCGAGCCGCTGCTCTCCGTCCTCAAGGCCCAGGGACTGCCGGTGCTGCGCATGGAAGGGGTCGAGGCGGACGACGTGATCGGCACCCTCGCCTGTCGCGCGGCCCGTGCCGGCCGGCGCGTGCTCATCTCGACGAGCGACAAGGACATGGCGCAGCTCGTGAACGAGTCCATCACGCTCGTGAACACGATGAGCGACACCACGCTCGATCGCGCGGGCGTCAAGGCGAAGTTCGACGTCTGGCCGGAGCAGATCGTCGATTACCTTGCGCTGGTCGGCGACAGCTCCGACAACATTCCCGGCGTCGAAAAGGTCGGCCCGAAGACGGCCGCGAAATGGCTGAACCAGTACGGCACGCTCGATGCGTTGATCGCGAATGCGGCGCAGGTCGAAGGCAAGGTCGGCGAGAACCTGCGCGCCGGGCTCGCAACGCTCGAGCTGTCGCGCAAGCTCGCGACGATCCGCACCGACCTCGACCTGCCGGCCGGCGCCGAAGAGTGCAGGCCCGCGCCGCCCGATAAAGAAGCGCTCCGCGAGATCTACACTCGCCTCGAGCTGCGCGCCTTTCTTCGCCAGCTCGACGGCGATGCCGCGCCCGAGGTTTCGGCCGCTGCGGCGTCGACGCCGCGCGCGGCTCCCGCGCCCCCGGCGCCGTCTGCCGATCCCGAGCTGCTCGCCGCGGCCACGGAGCTCGCGAAGCTCGAGCGGCGCTATGAAACGATCACCCAGTGGTCCGATCTCGAGCGCTGGCTCGAGGCCCTGTCGAAGGCGAGCCTGTTCGCGTTGGACACCGAGACGACGAGCCTCGACTACATGACCGCGGAGATCGTCGGCGTCTCGTTCTGCATCGAGCCGGGCGCTGCCGCGTACGTGCCGCTGAAGCACGACTACGCGGGCGCACCGGAGCAGCTCGATCGCGAGCGGGTGCTCGCGGTCCTTCGGCCGATCCTCGAGGATCCCGAGCGCGGCAAGATCGGGCACCACCTGAAGTTCGACGCGCACGTCCTCGCGAATCACGGCATCCGGCTCGCGGGCATGCGCTACGACACGATGCTCGAGTCCTACGTGCTGAACAGCGTCGCGCGGCACGACATGGACTCGACGGCGCTCGAGTATCTCGGCATCCGCACGATCACGTACGAGGACGTCGCCGGGAAGGGCGCAAAGAAGCTGTCGTTCAATCAGGTGCCGGTCGATCGCGCGGCGGAATACTCGGCCGAGGATGCCGACGTCACGATGCGGCTGCATCGCGCGCTGTGGCCGCGCATCGAGCGCGCGCCTGCGTTCAAGCGCCTGTACGAGGAATTCGAGCAGCCGCTGGTGCCCGTCCTGCAGCGCATGGAAGCACGCGGCGTTCTGCTCGATTCCGACAAGTTGAAGGCGCACAGCCGCGAGATGTCGCTGCAGCTGCAGGAGCTCATGGGGCAGGCGCGCAAGGAAGCGGGTTACGAGTTCAACCTCGAGTCGCCGCGCCAGCTGCAGCAGGTGCTCTTCGAGAAGCTTGGACTCCCGGTGCTGCGCAAGACACCGACCGGCCAACCCTCCACGGGCGAGGACGTGCTCGAGGAGCTCGCGGAGAATTACCCTCTGCCGCGCATCATTCTCGAATACCGCACACTGGCGAAACTGAAGGGCACCTACACCGACAAGCTTCCCGAGATGGTGAACGCGCACACGCGTCGCGTTCACACCTGCTATCAGCAGGCCGTAGCGGCGACGGGGCGGCTCTCGTCATCGGATCCGAACCTGCAGAACATTCCGATCCGGCGCCCTGAAGGTCGTCGCATCCGACAGGCGTTCATCGCGCCGCCCGGTCATCTCCTCATGGCGGCCGACTACTCGCAGATCGAGCTGCGCATCATGGCGCACCTCTCGGGCGACGAGGGTCTGCTCAGAGCGTTCGCGGAGGATCGGGACGTGCATCAGGCCACCGCTGCGGAGATGTTCGGCGCACCGCTCGATGCGGTCACGGCGGACCAGCGGCGGGTCGCGAAGATGATCAACTTCGGCCTCATTTACGGCATGTCCGCGTTCGGTCTCGCGCAGCGGCTCGGCCTCGAGCGCAGCGCGGCGCAGCAGTACGTCGACCGGTACTTCCAGCGCTACCCGGGCGTGAAGCGCTACATGGACGACACGCGACGGCAGGCGCGCGAGGACGGATTCGTGGAAACGGTTTACGGGCGCCGGCTCTATCTGCCCGACATCCGCTCGCGCAACAGGCAGATGCAGCAGTACGCCGAGCGCGCCGCGATCAACGCGCCGATGCAGGGCACCGCCGCAGACATCATCAAGCGCGCGATGATCGCGGTGGATTCCTGGTGCGAGCACGAGCGTGCCCCGGCGCGGCTCATCATGCAGGTCCACGACGAGCTCGTGCTCGAGGTACGCGACGACGCAGTCGACGCGGTCGCGGCGAGCGTCCGCGACCGTATGGCAGGCGCAGCAGACCTCAGGGCGCCGCTGCGCATCGACATCGGCGTCGGAACGAACTGGGACGAGGCGCATTAGGCATCGGCGGAGCGCTGCCGCGCTCCGCCGATGCCGGCTCCAGACTTCCGCCTTCCGGCCGGAAAAGGAACGCGACGCTCAGCGGCCGCGTCTGTGTCTTAGGCCGGAGGACGGAAGGCGGAAGCCGGACGCTTTTTTACACTGCGCGTCGCTCGCTGACGACAGGATGACATCCGACACCCCCCTCTCCAGCATTCGAATCGGTCGTCACGACCGTGGAGGTCTGCCAATGCGATCCGTTTGGTTTGCAGCTGTGCTGGCTCTCGCAGCCGGCGTCGCTCAGGGTGCCGATAACGGCTTCTACCTCGGGGCCGGCGTCAGCCAGTCGAACATCGACGGCTTCGAGAACCAGAACTTCGACCTGGACGATACGGCATGGAAGATCATCGCCGGGTTCAGGCCGATCGATCTCTTCGGGGTCGAGGCAACCTATATGGACCTCGGCGACGAGGAGGCTTCGATTCCGGGCCTCGGAACCGCGACCGCAAAGGCCAAGGCGATCGCAGCCTTCGGCGTGCTCTTCCTGCCGCTGATGCCGATCGATCTTTTTGCCAAGGCCGGTATTGCGCAGTGGAACGTCGAGGGCGGCTTCAGCGGGATCAGCGGCGCGAGCTTCGACGAGGACGGGACGGAGTTCGCGTACGGAGCCGGCGTTCAGGCGCGACTGGGCAGTCTCGCCATCCGAGGCGAATACGAGGCTCTCGACATCGAGGACACCGATGGCGCCGATCTCTTCACGCTGGCTTTTACGTACACGTTTCTCTAGCGCACAGCTTTCGTCCAAGCCCATGATTTGAAAGGCCCGATTCGGCCGCACGGGCGTTGGAACTTTGGGGGTGCTCACTCGTCTTAGAGTTCGAGTGCCTCCAGCACTCCCCGCTTCCCTCCCTGAGCGGGTTGACCCGGTTCATGAGACCTGTGCCGGGTTAGTCTGCCCCGGTGGCCTCTCAGAGGTCATCGGGGCTTTTTATTTATTTGGGCGGCGCGTTTCTGAGCTCCTCGAGCGCACGACGCGCGGCTTCGACGCCGGTCCCGGCTACCGCCGAGAACAACTGCACGCTCGCCGCGTCGCCCACACCGGCGCGCACCGCTCGCTCCACCTGGATCGCCTCCGATCGCTTCAGCTTGTCCGCTTTGGCGAGCAGCACGCGGACTTCGCGCGCGGCGGCCTGCGCCCACTTGATCAGCGCCGCATCGGCATCGCCGAGCCCGCGCCGCGCATCGACGATCAGGAAGAGCGCCCGCAGAGATTCGCGTTCGAGAAGCGCATCGATGAGCGGCGCCCATTTGCGACGCTCCGCTTCCGGCACGTCCGCGTATCCGTACCCGGGCAGATCGACGATGCGGAGATCTGGCGCGAGCTCGAAGAAATTGAGAAGGCGCGTGCGTCCGGGTGTCTTGCTCGTGCGCGCGAGCGCATTGCGCTGCGCGATGGCGTTGATCGCGCTCGATTTGCCCGCGTTCGATCGGCCGGCGAATGCGACTTCGATCCCGCGGTCCGCGGGGAACTGCGCCGGGCTCGCTGCGCTCAGGAGGAAGCGGGCGTGGGGATATGCGCTCACGAAAGGCTGCGAAAGACCCTAGTGTACAATTCGCCGCCCTCGCAGCCTCGCTTTCGGAAGCGTCAACAATGTCGAAGACCGTGAAAATCGGCTGGGTGAGTGTGTGCGTGCTCGCAGCGGGCGTCGCGGGCGCTCAGGTGCCTGAGGCACCGGCAACCGCGCCCGCCGAGGCGACGCCGAACACAGTGCCGCACGCGACCGGCTCCGCCGAGGAAGGCGCAGGCAAGGCCGCGGTGTGCCTCGCGTGCCACGGGATGAACGGCAACAGCACGAATCCGGAATGGCCGAACCTCGCGGGCCAGCCCGCGGTCTACACGGCGGAGCAACTGAGGCTGTTTCGCGCCACCGTGCGCAACAACCCGGTAATGGTGCCGCTCGCGGCGACCCTCACGGACGATGACATTGCAGACCTCGCCGTGTACTACGAAACGCAGACGCCGGCCGGCCTCGAAGCGGATCCGTCCTATTGGAAAGCAGGCGAGGCGCTCTATCGAAACGGCGATTCCGAGCGTCAGATCCCGGCATGCATCGCGTGCCACGGCCCCGTGGGACGCGGCAATCTCGCGGCCGGCTACCCGGCACTTCGCGCCCAGCATTCGGTCTACACGGTCAAGCAGCTCACCGACTACGCGAATGATGCTCGATACAGGGTCGAGAGTGCCGACATCGAGGCCCGCAACGGCCACATGATGTCGACGATCGCGAAGCGTCTCACCGCCGAAGACATCCGCAATCTCGCCTCGTACATTCAGGGCATGCGCTGACCCGGAAGGTATCGATAATGAATCGGTCAGGAATACTCGTTCTGCTCCTCCTCGTGAGCGTAAGCGCGTGCGCGAAAGACCCAGCGCCGCCGCCCGCCGGGAACGGCGCGCAACCCAGTGCCGCGACGACTCCGGCCCCGAGCAGCGCCGCGACCAAAAGCGGCGCGAAAACGGAAATCGAGACGGCCACGCAGGAATCCGGCGGCGATGCTGCCGAGCCGCGGGAGCGTGGCGATGCCGGCCTCGAGCGCCTCGCGGCGCTGCCTGCCGATCAGCAGCTGCCCAACGGCCGCTGGAAGGCGGGTGCGCACTACATACCGCTGGTACCCGCGCAGCCGACGAACGTCGGCGCGGGCGAGGTCGAAGTCGTCGAAGTGTTGTGGTACTCGTGCAACCACTGCTATGCGCTCGAGCCGTATCTCGAGAGCTGGGACAAGAACAACGCCGAATACATAAAGCTCGTGAGGATGCCGGTGGTCTGGAGCCCCGGACACAGGCCGGAGGCGCGCCTCTTCTACACGTTCGAGGCGCTTGGCCGGCGCGACCTGCACCAGAAGGTGTTCGAAAGCATTCATCAGCGAGGCAAGCGGATGCTTGGGACCTCGGAGGCTGCGACCCAGAAGCTGCATGTCGATTTCGCGAAAGCGAACGGCATCGACGAAAAGCAGTTCCTGCAGGCTTACAACTCGTTTTCGGTGAGCTCGAATCTCACGCGTGCCGAACGGCTCACGAACAGCTATCGCGTGCCGGGTACCCCGTACTTCGTGGTAAACGGCAAGTTCACCACCGACGTGAGCATGGCCGGTGGACAGACTCAGCTGCTCGCCCTGCTCACCGATCTCGCCGCCAGCGAAAAGCGCTGACGGATAGCGCGACGCGCCGCCGCGCGGCCTCGAGGGCCCCTGACGACATGCTGAACGTATACGTCGTCGGACCGCAGGGCCTGCAGCGCGTCGAGCGCGGGCCGGGCGATGCGCTGCCCGCGGACGCCCTGTGGCTCGATCTCATCGAACCCACTCCCGACCAGGAACGACTCGTCGAGCAGACGCTCGCCGTCGACGTCCCGACCCGCGAGGAGATGCGGGAGATCGAAGCCTCGAATCGCCTCTACGAAGAAAGCGGGCTGCTCTACATGACGGTGACGATCGTCACCGGCATCGACACGGACACGCCCGAGAACGCGCAGGTCACGTTCATCATCGCGGGCTCGAAGCTCGTGACCAACCGCTACGTCGATCCGCTGCCCTTCCGGCGGTTCCTTGGGTACGCCGAGCGGCATGCGGCCATCTGTGCATCGCCGGCACTGCTCGCCTCCGGCCTTCTCGAGTCCATCATCAACCGCATCGCCGACGTGATCGAGCGCGTCGGCGCCGATCTCGACGCAACGTCCACGTCGGTGTTCGCACCGCGCGCGAGGCGTGCCGCGTCACGCGACTACCGCGACGTGCTGCAGCGTGTCGCGCAGAGCGGCGTGCTCATCTCGAAGACGCGCGAGAGTCTCGTGAGCCTCGGGCGCATGCTGGCGTTCGTGCAGCAGGCCCCGCTCGCGCAGCCCGCGAACGCCACGCAGATCACACAGGAAGCGCGCTCGCGTTTCAGGACGCTGTCGCGCGACGTCATGTCGATGTCGGACCACGCCTCGTTCCTCGGAACGAAGGTGCAGTTCATCCTCGACGCCACGCTCGGTCTCGTGACGATCAATCAGAACGACATCCTGAAGATCTTTTCCGTCGTGACCGTGTTCCTGCTGCCGCCCACGGTGATCGCGAGCATCTATGGCATGAACTTCGAGCACATCCCCTGGCTTCAGGAGTCCTGGGGCCCGGCGGCGGCGCTCGGCTTCATGCTGCTGTCGTCGCTGGTGCCGTACCTCATCTTCAAGCGGCGGGGCTGGCTGTAGCCCGGGCCGTGAGCCCTCGCGATCCGCGCGCGAAGTGGCGCGCCCGACTGGATTCGAACCAGCGACCTGCAGCTTCGGAGGCTGCCACTCTATCCAACTGAGCTACGGGCGCGTCCTGCTGATTCTACAGAGGGATCCTGCAGTGTGCGGAGTGTCATGACGGCGCGATGGTACGAGAACTGTGCAGGCTTGATTCGTCACCAACTGCGGGTAACTCTCGATCATCCCGCAGGTTGGCATTCGGTCTCGGGCAGGGCTCAGCAGGACTCAACAACTGTGCCCCCGGCTCTCGTCCTAGCTCGCTCGCGTCCGGACGTACTCATGAAGCCCAAAGGATTTCCAACTGTCTCCTTCCGGACGTCGTTCTCGCTGACTCAGACCTGCCGGCAGCGATGATTCGACAATGGCGCGAGCCGTCTCGAACATCGACGATGCGATTCTCATGCGCTCGCTTGGGCTCATGCGCCGGTAACGCTCGGCGACAATGGCTTCCATCTTGCGCGATGTGTCGTTCACGTGCGTTGCATCCGCTTCCGCCAGTAGCCCGGTCGGCGTGCATGGTGCGCGAAGGCAATGACGACGACGTCGTACGGAAAGCGTCTGAGTGCCAGACGCTTCGCGCCGCGCTTGCCGGCAGATCCAACAGCCGGCGCCAGCGGAACTATGTCCTCTTCGAGAAGATCAAGCGCCGCATCGACTGCGCGCTGGAAGTCCTCCCCCAATCCAGGCCGCTCGCGCTCATACCAAGCTGCCGCTTCCGCACCTTCGTTCGCAGCTGCGGTCAAAATGCGCACGAGACGCACGACTGTCGGCGCATGCGCTCTCGCATGCGGCTGCTGAACTCCTTGCGATCGATCAAAGAGGCAGTGCCTGCATCCACCTCAGCAAGCCGTCTCGAGATCTCTGCATCCCATTCTTGGGCGGCATCGTGATCGGCTGGACCGTCCAAACTCGACACGAGATCGTGCGCGAGCTCGGCACGCTCCGCCTCAGTCAGCTCGAATGCCTCGGAGCGAACTCTCTCCAATGCTGAACTACCCATCGCGACCACCAAGCTGTCGGTTCTATTGAAGGTGGAGAGAATAACGCAGGTGATGGCCCGAGGGAGAACGCCGGCGATACATAACTGCGGCGTTTGTGTGCAGATTTGCCGGTTTGCCAGAGCCATCGGACGAAAAGCAAGCGGTGCTTTCCCTCCTCAGCCGGTCGTTGAAGACTGAAGGTCTGGGCACAACCGCCGTTTTCGGTCGACGGGCGGAAACCTCGTACGGGTACCGGTGATGGCGCTGAGACGGATCACGAGGTTCGATCCTCGTGATCGGATCAGAGGTTCCGTAGGAACCCAATGGAGGCTGCCACTCTATCCAACTGAGCTACGGGCGCGGGGCGGGCGATGATACGCGGGCGCCAAAAACCCGTTTCGCAGGTCTTGCGCGAGTTTCGGCCTTCGGCAGGCAGCGGCTATACTGCCGCGCCGTTCGCGCCAGCCGCACGCATTTCCGGATGTCATCGTGAGCACGCAGGACACGCATTTCTTCAACATGTTCAGCATCGTGATCGGCCTGCTCGTGGCGATCGCGATCGCGCTGTTCGCCCTGTCGCGCGTCGTCGCGGGCCGCACCCAGGAGCAGCACGTGCTCGTCGAGGCGCAGTACCTGGAAGCCGTATCCGAGCGCATTCAACCGCGCGTGCGCGTGGCCGTCGCCGGCCAGGACAATTCGGCGCTGGCGATCGCGGCTCCGGCGACCACGGCACAGGCTGGTGCCGCCGCGGCCGCGCCGACGACCGGAATCGAGGTGTACGAGCAGGCCTGCTCGGCGTGCCACGCTCAGGGCATCGGCGGCGCTCCGAAGGCCGGCGACGCGGCCAATTGGGGACCGCGTATCGCACAGGGCAAGGACACGCTCTACAAGCACGCGATCGAGGGCTTCACCGGGAAAGCCGGCATGATGCCGCCGAAGGGCGGGCGGGTTGATATCTCGGACGAGCTCGTGCGCGAAGCCGTGGATCACATGGTCGAGCTCGCGCGCTGAGGATTCTTTCTCCCGCTTCAGCCGCCCGTCCATTTCCGCGCGAACGGGTCTTAAATACGGCTGCGATATCGGCCGGGTGCTGCGCTAAGCGCTTCTCTGGGCGAGTGCGGCGAAGCCGCTGCTCCAACGGGCAAGCGGCGAGGCGCACCAGACGCGGTCGGCGATCGCGGCGAGGCGGAGCGGCCAGGCGGGGCCACGCGCGAGCACGTAGCAGGCCGGGATCAGCGTCACGTCGACGTGCAGCACATCCACCGCGGCGAACCCTGCGGTGCGGAGGGAAGCCGACAGCTCCGCGGGATCGAGCTCGCGCTCGTCCGGCGTGTGGTAGCGGTCGTAGCGGTTCCCGAGCAGCACGCGGCCGAGCGCGCGCAGTGCCCCGCGCGCGTTCGGGTCCTGCGAAAAGAAGCGGCCGCCCGGCTCCAGATGGGCATGGCAGTCGCGCAGGAAGCCGGGGAGCTCGTGCTCCGGCACGTGGTGCAGGAACGCCAGACACACGATCGTGTCGAAGCGCTCGTCCCACAGCAGCTCGCGGAACGAGGCGCAGCGGAACGACACGTTGGCGATGCCCTGCGCCGCGCGCTCGCGCTCCCCCGCGTCGATTGCCTCGGGCGACAGATCGACCCCGAGCACCGACTCCGCGTGCGGCGCGAGCAGCAGCTCGAAGGCGCCGTCGCCGCAGCCGATCGAGAGAGTCCGGCCGAGGCTCCGGCCGCCTACCGCCTCACGCAGAACGCGCAGATCGCGCTCCATGCGCAGACGCCAGCCGAACGGGTGGTAGCGCTGGTCGCGGTAGTAGCGCGCGAAAAACTCGCGCTCGTCCCGCTCGCTCTGGATGGCGGGCTCTCGCTCCACGGGAAGCATCGGTTCTCCGCGCGCTGAAGTACAGGATCCTAGCACGGGCCTGACGCCGCTCATTCCAGAGACCCCTTGAGCTGAAGCGCCTCGGCCACGTGCATCGCAAGGATCGTCTCGCTCGCCGCGAGATCCGCGATCGTGCGCGAGACACGCAGAACGCGGTGGAAGCCGCGCGCCGAAAGACCGAGTTTCGCACGACCGCTCCAGAGCACACGCTCACCGGCGGCATCCACGCGGCAGGTGTGGCCGAGCTCGGAAACTGCCAGCCGGGAGTTGAGCTTGCCCGCGCGCGCAAATTGCCGCCCGCGTGCTTCTCCGACGCGGAGAGTCGCCTGTGCGCTCGTGTCGCGCGCGCGAGCCGTATCCGCGAGCTCGTGCATCTCGACGGCCGGTACCTCGATGCGCAGATCGATGCGGTCGAGCAACGGGCCTGAAATGCGGCCGCGATACCGGCCGATCTTCGTCGTCGAGCACTTGCATCGACCGCTGCGGTCGCCGTAGTGGCCGCATGGGCACGGATTCATCGCAGCGACGAGCTGAAATTCCGCCGGATATTCGGCTTGAACCGACGCGCGCGCGATGGCGATCGTGCCGCTTTCGAGCGGTTCGCGCAGCGCCTCGAGCACACGATGGTCGAACTCCGGCAGCTCATCGAGAAAGAGCACACCGTGGTGCGCGAGGCTCACGGCGCCCGGGCGCGCGTGCGGACCGCCGCCCACGATCGCGTGCGCGGATGACGTGTGGTGCGGCGTGCGAAAGGGACGGCGTCCGAACGAGGCGGGATCGAATCCCGCGCCGCTGATCGATTCGACGGTCGCAACCTCGAGCGCCTCTTCGTCGCTGAGCGGCGGCAGCAACGTCGGCAACCGCTGCGCGAGCATGCTCTTGCCCGCGCCGGGAGGACCGATCAGCAGCAGGCTGTGACCACCGGCAGCCGCGATCTCGAGCGCCCGCTTCGCCTGCCACTGACCGCGCACGTCGCTCAGATCGAGATCTCCGCGCGCGCCTCGGTACGGTGGCGAGCTGCTTTTGCCGTGGGCGAGCGGGGCCTCACCGCGCACGGCACCGCACACCTCGAGCAGGTGTGCCGCGCCTGCGGCACGAGGCGCAGCCGCGATGGACGCCTCTTCCAGGTTCGCAAGCGGAACGACGAGCTCATGCCCAGCGCGCTCCGCATGCAAAGCCGCGAGCAGGAGACCGCTTACCGGCTTGAGCTCGCCTGAGAGCGCGAGCTCGCCGTAGAACTCCGCGCGTTCCAGCGTGATCGCAGGCATCACCTGCCCGGAGGCGAGGAGAATCCCGAGCGCGATCGGCAGATCGAATCGGCCGCCTTCCTTCGGCAGATCGGCGGGTGCGAGATTGACCGTGATACGCCCCGCGGGAATCTCGAAACCGGAATTTACGAGCGCCGCGCGTACGCGCTCTTTGCTTTCCTTCACCGCCGTGGCGGGCAGGCCGACGATCGCGAAGGTGGGCAGGCCGCTGCCGAGATGCACTTCCACGTGCACGAGCGGCGCCTCGAGACCGACCTGCGCGCGGCTCGAGATGCGGGAAACGGTCATGGGCTTGCCTCCGCAAGCGCTGACTGGCTGCCGACTTCCGCCTTCGGCCTTCCGGCCGGAGGGTCGCCGTAAGCCTCAGGTCAACGCTCTTCCTCTGACCGGGGGCCGGAAGGCGGAAGGCGGACGCCGTCGCCGCGTTCGAGCGCCGCGACGCGCGCCTCGAACGCTGCGACCTTCTCCAACGTGCGTTCGAGAAGCTTCCTCTGCGCATCGAACTCGTCCCGTGGCACGAGATCGAGCCGGCCGAGCGTGCCGCGGAGCACCGCGCGGAAGTTGCTCTCGAGGTCCTGCTGCACGCTGCGGAATGCCGGCGGCACGCTCTCGAGAAGCCGCCGCGCGATGTCGTCGATTGCGAATCGATCCATCTTCACCTGCCCCGATTTGACGCGCGCGCGGCGCGAGGCGGTCCAAAACAGTGCAAGTCATCGGCCCCGACGCGCGCAACGCCCGGAATCGTCTGAGAAAAACCGCGTGGCACAGAAGCTGCACCCGCACCCCGCGCGACACAGAGCATACGCATTCGTCGAGCGACGTGTCTGCCGGCGTTCGTGCGGTATTTCGACCGATTAGCGGGGAGAGATCATGCGCAGATTCATCTCATGGCTCGCGGTGCCTGGTGCGCTCGCGCCCGCGTTCGCTCACGCGGCCGACGCGCCCGTGCCCGACAAGGGCGACACCGCGTTCATGTATACGGCGACGATCATGGTCATCCTCATGACCATTCCAGGGCTCGCGCTGTTCTACGGCGGCCTCGTGCGCTCGAAGAACACGCTCTCGGTGCTCATGCAGGTCTTCGTGACCTTCTCGCTGATCGCGGTGCTGTGGGTGATCTACGGCTACTCGCTCGCGTTCACCGTCGGCAACCCGTTTCTCGGTTCGCTCGACAAGATGTTCCTGACCGGCGTCACCGCAGCATCCGCCGCGGCGACGTTCAGCAAGGGCGTGTACATCCCCGAGCTCATGTTCATCGCGTTCCAGTGCACGTTCGCTGCGATCACGTGCGCACTCATCGTGGGAGCCTACGCCGAGCGCATGAAGTTCTCGGCGGTGCTGATCTTCATGGTGCTCTGGTTCACCTTCAGCTATCTGCCGATGGCGCACATGATGTGGTACTGGGACGGTCCGGATGCCATCACCGACCAAGGGACGCTCGATGCGGTGCTCGCCAACGCCGGCTGGCTGTGGGCGAAGGGCGCGCTCGATTTCGCAGGGGGCACGGTCGTCCACATCAATGCGGGTGTCGCGGGGCTCGTCGCGGCGTACGTGCTCGGCAAGCGCATCGGTTACGGGCGCGAAGCGATGGCGCCGCACAACCTGACGTTCACCATGATCGGCGCGGCGCTCCTGTGGGTCGGCTGGTTCGGCTTCAACGCCGGATCGAATCTCGAGGCGAACGGCGTCGCCGCGTTCGCGTTCGTCAACACCCTCCTCGCCACCGCCGTTGCGGTGCTCGCATGGACCTTCACGGAATGGCTCGTGAAGGGGAAGCCCTCGATGCTGGGCGCCGCCTCGGGCGCGGTCGCCGGGCTCGTTGCCATCACCCCCGCGTGCGGCTTCGTCGGCATCATCGGGGCGATGGTCGTCGGCCTCGCGGCGGGCGTCGTGTGCTTCTGGGGCGTCACGGGCCTGAAGCGACTGCTCGGCGCGGATGACGCGCTCGACGTGTTCGGTGTGCACGGCGTCGGCGGGATCGTCGGAGCGCTGCTCACGGGCGTGTTCGCCGCACCGTCCCTCGGCGGCGCCGGCATCTGCAACTACATCACCAACGTGTGCAGCGATCCCGCGGACTTCCCCGGGATCGCGCGGCAGCTCTGGATTCAGACCCAAGCCGTTCTTACGGTGATCGTGCTTTCGGGCGGGGTGAGCTTTGCCGCCCTGTGGATGATCAAGATCGTGCTCGGCGTACGGGTTTCCGAGGAGGAGGAGCGGGAGGGGCTCGATACCACGGCGCATGGGGAGCGGGCTTACAGCGTCTGAGAGCCCGGCGGCAGGCGGTAGGCGGAAGCCGGGAGGGCGCCCGTCCGGGCGCCCGTCCGCAGAACTGCGGACCGCGCCCTCCCCGACTGTGACGGAGTTCAAAGGTCCGGTAGGCTGAACCCGCGATACTGGGCTCGCGGGAGGCACATCCATGCGGGGAATTCTGGCTTTCGGGGCTCTCATCCTGGTCGGCGCATCGATCGTCGCGCAGGCCGACGTCTATCGCTGGGTGGACTCCACCGGCGAGGTGCACTACAGCGATCGCTGGGTGCCCGGCTCGGTCCTGGTCAAGGTCACCCGCAGTCGTGCGACTCCGGAGGCGGTCGCCGCCTCGCGCGGGGCGGAGCAGAATCGCCTCGCAGTCTCGAACGATCGCATCTCGGCCCAGCAGTCCCAGAATGCGGAGTCCCAGGCGGTGCGTCGCGACGTCTCACAGGCGCGCAACGAGCAGTGCAAGACCGCGAAGGAACGCTACGAGAAATCGATCCAGGCGCGGCGCATCTTCAAGACCGGCAAGGACGGCGAGCGCGAGTATCTGAGCGATGTCCAGGCCGACGAGTGGCGTCTGCAGGCGCGAACCGAAATGCAGCAGGCCTGCGGCTCGACTTCGAGCTGATCTGACGTCGGCCCCGTTCGCCGGCCGACGGCGCGCACCGGGTCGGCGCCGCTGCTAGAGTGTCGCCGCGCGGCGCGCGCGACACGGAAACTTTCCGAAAAATGCGGACGGGCTTCATCGGTCTCGGTGCCATGGGCGTGCACATGGCGCGCAATCTCCATCGCGCGGGGCTGCTCAGAAAAGTCTGGAATCGCTCCCCCGAGAAGGCCCGTGCGCTCGCCACGGAGCTCGGCTGCGAGGTATCCGCAACGCCCGCTGAGCTCGCCCGGGAGCTCGACGCGATCGTGCTCTGCGTATCCGCCGATGCGGACGTGCTCGAAGTCGTCCGACAACTCGCGGGTCACGCACCATCCGGCGCCGTCGTCATCGATTGCTCCACGGCCAGCAGCGCGACGGCGCGCGCGGCGGCGGAGCTTTTGGCCCCGCACGGCGTCCAATTCCTCGACTGCCCGGTGAGCGGTGGCGTCGAAGGCGCGCGCGATGCCACGCTCGCCCTCATGGCAGGCGGGGAAGCTGACGCATTCGAACGCGTTCAACCGGTGCTGACGGCGCTCGGCAAGACCGTCGCGCATCTCGGCCCGAGCGGTGCCGGACAGGCGGCGAAAGCGACCAATCAGATCATGTGCGCGGGCATCATCCAGGCCGTCGCCGAGGCGATGGCGTTCGCCAAGGCACAGGGACTGCCGCTCGAGAAGCTCGTCGAGACGCTCAGCAAGGGCGCGGGCTCGAGCTGGTACTTCGTGCACCGCGCGCCGAACATGATTCGCGGCAGCTTCCCGGCAGGCTTTCGCGTGCGCCTGCACGCGAAGGACCTCGGCATCTGCCGCGAGATGGCGGCGCGTTTCGGCGTCGCGCTGCCCGTCGTGGAGCGCATGCTCGATGAGTACGCGGAGCTCATTGAGCGCGGCTACGGCGATGAGGACATCTCGGCGGCATTTCGTCTCAAGGACGAGCTGTTCGGCCCATCCGCCGCACGCGAGCCATGAAGCAGGACGTCTCGACCGAGCCGCGCGAGACGCTGTACCTCCCCGATTTCTGCACGTCGCGCGCGGCGCTCGCGGTGGTGCTGATCGTC
The DNA here is from genome assembly GCA_052389755.1 of Gammaproteobacteria bacterium. Taxonomy (GTDB): domain Bacteria; phylum Pseudomonadota; class Gammaproteobacteria; order Steroidobacterales; family Steroidobacteraceae; genus JBQTHP01. Next base: position 16,606 of record JBQTHP010000045.1, on the reverse strand, counting down.
GAGCTGACCGCGCTCGTCCTCACGCTCGCGCGCGACGGCATCGCGATGGGTTTCTGGACCGACCTCGCGCGCACGTCGCTCTTCCTTCTTTGGATCGGCCTTGCGGGCGCGGCCCTTCTCTGCTGGCTCGGCCGCCGCTTGCGACATACGACCGTCGAGCGCGGCTCGGCGCTGGTGCTCGCGGCGATGACCGCTCTGGTCGCCCTGGTGTCGGGGGCCGCGGTTCTGTTCGGCCAGAGCGAACCTGTCGAGATGGCGGGAGCGGCGAGCCTGTTCCCGCAGGACCTCGCCCCGTTTCTCGCGCGCAACGTCGCCATTACCTTCGTGGTCACCGCGCTCGCGCTGCGCTATTTCTACGTGACGCACCAGTGGCGGCTCAACGTCGAGATGCAGGCGCGCGCGCGCGTCCATGCGCTGCAGGCGCGCATCCGTCCGCACTTTCTCTTCAACAGCATGAACACGATCGCGGCGCTTACGCGTTCGGATCCGGTACGCGCCGAGCAGGCCGTGCACGATCTCGCGGATCTCTTCCGCGCGAGCCTTTCGGATCAGCGCAACACGATCACGCTCGAGCAGGAGCTCGAAGTCGCGCGCACGTACCAGCGCATGGAGCAGCTGCGCCTCGGGGATCGCCTGCAGGTCGAGTGGAACATCGGCAGCCTGCCGCTGCGCGCGCTCGTGCCCGGGCTCACGCTGCAGCCGCTTCTCGAGAATGCGATCTATCACGGCATCGAGCCCGCCACCGCGGGCGGCAAGGTCTCGGTCACGGGCGAGCTGGCCGGTGGACTGATCACGATCGTCGTGCGAAATCCGGTGCCGGACCGGCTGACCGACCGTGAGGGCAATCGGCTGGCGCTCGCCAACATCCGCGAGCGGATGGGGCTCATGTACGGCGAGAGCGCGCTCGTCAAGGCGGGGCGCTTCGACTCGGAGTTCATCGTCACGCTGCGCTTTCCGCACGTGGAGCGCCAGGAGCGGCTGACCGCATGAAGTTGCGCGCGCTGATCGTCGACGACGAGCCGCCGGCGCGCGAGCGCCTGCGCAGCCTGCTAGCCGAGATCGAGGACATCGAGATCGCCGGTGAAGGCATGAACGGTGAGCAGTGTCTCGAGCTCACGGCGCAGCTCGAACCCGATGTCGTCCTCCTCGATGTGCGCATGCCCGGCCTCGACGGCATCGCGGCGGCGCGGCAGCTCGCCTCGCTCATCGAGCCGCCGGCGGTGATCTTCACGACCGCGTACGACGAGTATGCGCTGAACGCCTTCGATGCCCAGGCGGTCGCGTATCTGCTCAAGCCGATCCGCAAGGAGAAGCTGGAGGCCGCGCTCGCGCAGGCGAGGCGCCTCACCCGGCCCCAGCTGCAGCGCCTGGCCGAGAGCACGCAGGCCGCCGAGCGCCGCTCGCACATCGCCGCCCGGCATCGCGACCAGTTGCGCCTCATTCCGTTCGAGGAGATCGCCTATTTCTTCGCCGAGCAGAAATACACCACGGTGTTCCACGAGAAGGGCGAGGACCTGATCGAGGACTCGCTGCGTTCGCTCGAGGAGGAGTTCGGCTCGCTCTTCGTGCGCATCCACCGGAACGCTCTCGTGAGCGTGCGCTACCTCGAGACGATCGAGCGCAATCCCGACGGACAGTATTTCGTGCGGCTGCGCGGCCGCACCGAGCCGCTGCAGGTAAGCCGCCGCATGGCGAGCGAGCTGCGCGAGCGGTTCAGGATTTGAGGAGACGGCTCAGATGGCTGACGGCTCTGACGGCTGACTGCACACGCAAGTGGACGTGGCCGCCCTTCTACCTGTCCCCCGGCCCATGCTGCTGAAGAATGCGGCGCTTGCTCGCGTCGTATTCCTCTTCGGACAGCACCCCGATCTCCTTCAGCCGGAAGTGCTCGCGCATCTCGTCGCGCAGGTGCTGTGCCCTCGACGCCCGACGGGCCGCGACGGCGATCTGCACATGCGCGGCGAGCTTGACGGTGAACCGCCGCACCGCGCGAAACGTCCCGAGGCCGCCTACACACTCGAGCACTCTCGCCTGACCGTGGTCGCTGTACACAGTGAGCGTTTCCGTCGTGCGGTAGACGCACACGAGGGCTGCACACACCGTCGCAGCGAACAGCCCCGAGCAGACGGGAAGCCAGTCGTGCTGCCACCACGCGGCGGAGGAACCGATCCACCAGGCACTCGCCGTGAACAGCGCAGCCAACACGAACGCCGCAGTCATCCATCGCGAGGCGATGTGCCTCGACCGCCGGGGCGCAGGATCGACGAATCGCAGATCGAGGACGTATTCGGTTAGGCCGGTGCCGGCGCGCTTCGTCCGAACGGAAAGGTAGTAATAGTCGATGATGTCCAGCGCGACGAACCGGCGTCGGAGGCCGCTGCGAAGCCGCAGGCTCGCGTGAACCTTGCGCGCGGCACGCGCCTCCGGGACTTCGCGGTCATCGGACTCGAGAAGGATATGTTCAGTCGTCATCATCCGATGCGACTCATCCATGGCTGCGGACCCCCCGCCATCTGACCAGAAGATGCGCCCGGCGGCCGCGAACTGCCTCCCGCTATGGGAGGCCGGGCGGAAGCGCGATGTGCTCGTGCGCTCGTTTCGTCGCGGCCTCCCCCTCGTGAAGATAGCGACGCATCGCGGGATGCTCTCGGGCAGGCGCCAGCCTGAGCCAGCCCAGTGCGCGTTCGGGCTCGCCGAGTTGCGCCCGGGCCGTGGCGAGACTGCAGGCACCGTGATGATCCAGGTAGACGGACCTGGTGCCTCGTGCGAGCCCTTCGAGCGCGACCCGCGGTACCCGTCCTACCGTGGCAATTACTGCTCCAGGCAAAAATACTCGCGAGTAATTTTGACTGTAGTCAAAAACGCCGGTAGCCTGCCCGACCACCATGGCCCGGCTCGCGCGATATCTTCTGCCGCAGGTACGGCGTGACCTCGCCCGAAAGATGGTATTCGTCGCGGGTCCGCGGCAGGTCGGCAAGACGACGCTTGCACGCAGCCTGCCCGGGAGCGCAGCCGGATATCTCAGCTGGGACGTCGCCGAACATCGCGAGCGGGTTCTGCGAGGCGAGCTTCCGCCAGCGCGGCTGTGGGTGTTCGACGAAATCCACAAATACCGCCGGTGGCGAAACTATCTCAAGGGACTGTACGACGGTCGACCCCGTGGCCAGCGGATACTGGTCACCGGCAGCGCGCGCCTCGACCTCTATCGATTCGGTGGCGATTCGCTGCAGGGCCGTTACCATCTGCTGCGCCTGCATCCCCTCTCGGCAGCTGAGCTGCGCTTGAACACGCCCGAGGAGTTTTCACAGCTCCTCACGCTCGGCGGATTTCCGGAGCCGTTCCTCTCAGGAAGCAATACCGAGGCCCGTCGCTGGGCTCGCGAATATCGCACGCGGCTGGTTCGAGAAGACATCGCGTCGCTCGAACGCATCCAGGATCTCGGCCACCTCGAGCTCATGATGCTGCGGCTTCCGGATCTCGTCGGCTCGCCCCTGTCGGTGAACGCGCTGCGCGAGGACCTGCAGGTCAGCCATAAGGCGGTTGCGAGCTGGCTCGGCGCACTCGAGCGCCTGTACGCGATCTTCCGGCTCGCGCCGTTCGGCGCGCCTCGCATCCGTGCTGTCAGGAAAGAGCAGAAGCACTACCAGCTCGACTGGTCGCTCGTGCCGAACGATGCGGCGAGATTCGAGAATCTCGTCGCCTGCCATCTGCTCAAATGGGTTCACTACGAGCAGGACACCTCCGGACGGGATCTCGACCTGCGCTACTTCCGCGACGTGGACGGTCGCGAGGTCGACTTCGTCGTCACAGACCGCGGACGGCCGATCCGCATCGTGGAGTGCAAGTGGACCGATACGGATGTAGACCGGGGGCTGCGCTATCTCCACGAAAAATTCCCGGCGGCCGAGGCGTGGCAGGTCTCCGCCACCGGCCGGAAGGATTACCAGACGCCGGCGGGCATTCGAGTGGCGCCGGCGCTCGCGTTGCTCACCGCACTGGTGTAGCGGAACTCGAAGCCAGATGGGGTAGAACATCCGGCGCGTAGTCGAACGAATCAAAGTGCAGCCTGCCTTCCGGGAGCCCGTGGCGCGGGAAGATGCTCCGGATCGTCTCGATCATCGCCGGCGGGCCGGCCGTGTAGACCTCGTATTCGTCGAGACGCGGGTACTCTGCCAGCACCACCTCGTGGACCAGGCCGAGGCGGTGATGCGGCTCCTCGGCGCTCGTCGCTTCGGAGAGCACGGCCGTAAATCGCAGGCCCGGATGCTGCCGCGTCCATGAAAGCGCGAGCGACTCCTCGTAGACGTCGGGCCGCGTTCGCGCGCCCCAGAACAGATGGATGTCACGCGGCTCGCCGCGCTCTAGGATGTGCCGCAGAATTGATTTCAGCGGCGCGAATCCCGTGCCGCCCGCGATGAGAAGCAGTCGCCGGGCATCGTGCTGATAGACGAACTGCCCGATCGGGCCCTCGATGCGCAGGAGCGCGCCGGCGCGCATCCCCTTGAACAGCCGCTCCGTGAAACCGCCGCCCGCGACGTATCGCACGTGCAGCTCGAGCAGCTCCGCGTCGTGGGGCGGGCTCGCGATCGAAAAGCTGCGCCGTCGGCCATCCTCGAGCAGCACGTCGAGATACTGGCCCGGCTGAAACACGAGCCGCTCGACCGCCGGCAGGCGCAGAAACACCTGCATCACGTCGGGAGCGAGGCGTGCGAGGCGTTCGATCCGACATGGCAGCGTCTTGATCTCGACGCTCGCCACGCTCGCGATGCGGCGCGCCTCGACGACGAGCTTGCTCCGCGCATGAGCCTGGCAGAGCAGGACGAGTCCCGTGTCGATCTCGCTCTGCGTAATGCCCGGCGGGCGACCGTGCGGATAGTCGATCTCGCCGGAGACGAGGCGTGCGCGGCAGGAGGAGCAATGGCCGGATTTGCAGCTGTGCGGCAGGTTGAGGCCGGCGTCGAGACTGGCATCGAGCACCGTCTGCCCGGCCTTCACCGTGAATGAGCGACCGCCGGGCACGAGCCGCACCTCGTGGTGAACCGCGCGTGTCTCATCCACTTCTGCCGTCACCTGCGATACCCTTTCGTCGATGCGCATCGAGTTCACGAAGATGCACGGTCTCGGCAACGATTTCATCGTCTTCGAGGCACCGTCGGGCGCGCCGCCCTCTGCCGAGCAGTTCCGCCGCCTCGCCGCGCGCAATACTGGCATCGGTTTTGATCAGGCGCTCATGCTCGAGCCGCCGCGGCGCCCGGGCACGAGCGTCTTCTACCGGATCTTCAACGCAGATGGCGCCGAGGTGGAACAGTGCGGCAACGGCGCGCGCTGCATCGCCGCTCTCCTGCATCGGCGCGGCCGCGCGGCAGTCGGAGAGATCGCCATGGACAGCCCCGGCGGACTGATCCGTGCCCGCGTGCTGCCGGGCACCCTGGTGTCGGTGGACATGGGCGTGCCGAATTTTTCTCCGGACTCGTTGCCGTTCGACGCATCCAGCGAAGCCCACGTCTATGTGCTCGACGTCGCCGGCAGCCAGGTCGAGATCGGCGCCGTTTCGCTCGGCAACCCGCACGCGGTGCTGACGGTAGCTTCGGTCGAGGCGGCACCGATCGATCGACTCGGCCCCGCCATCGAGACTCATCGGCGATTTCCGAAACGCGTCAACGTCGGCTTCATGGAGGTGCTCGATCGCGGTCACATCCGCCTGCGCGTTCACGAGCGCGGAACCGGCGAGACGCTTGCCTGCGGCACGGGGGCATGCGCGGCCGTCGCGGTCGGCCGCCGCCACGGCCGACTCGATTCCGAGGTGCGAGTGCAGGTACGCGGCGGCGAGTTGCGCGTAGACTGGGGCGGGCCCGGCGAGCACATCTGGCTCACCGGGCCGGCGGAGGTGTCCTTCGAGGGACACGTGGAGATTTAAGATGGGCTCCCGACTTCCGCCTTCCGTCTTCCGGCCGGAGAAGAACCGCCAGCGCTTCGCTCGCGTTCCTTCTTCAGCCGGAAGGCGGGAGCCGGAAGGCGGAAGCCGTTAACACTGGGGAGTCGCCAGATCATGACCACACGCGAAGCTCGCGGCCTGACGCCGGCGGAAGCCGAGGAGGAGGCGGTCGCACGCTATCTGCAGCACAATGCGGATTTCTTCGAGCGGCATCAGCCGCTGCTCGCACGGCTGCGGCTGCCGCACGCGCGTTCGAACTCCACGATCTCCCTCGTGGAGCGCCAGGTCGAGGTGCTGCGCGAGAAACACGCCGCGATCGAGCAGAAGCTCGCCGATTTCGTGAAAGTGGCCCGCGCCAACGACGCGGTGGCCGACAGGATCCATCGGCTCACGCGCCGTCTGCTGCGCGCCGAGTCGCGCGAGGCCGCGATCGCCGAGATCGAGGCGAGCCTGCGCGAGGACTTCGACGCGTTCACTTCCGTGCTGGTGCTCATCGGCCCCGCCGATGAGTCGGGCGGCCAGCGATTCCGCAGGGTGGTGTCGCCGGAGGATCCGGCGCTGAAGAGCTTCGAGTCGCTCTTCGCGAGCGGCAAGCCGCGATGTGGTCAGGTGCGTGACACGCAGCGGGAGTTTCTCTTCGGCACCGAAGCCGCCGACATCGGCTCCGTGGCTCTCGTGCCGCTCGGCCGCAACGGCGCCCTGGGGCTGCTCGCGCTCGGCAGCAGCGATCGCGATCGCTTCCATCCCGGCATGAGCACGGAGTTCCTCGCGCGCATGGCCGATCTCATCGCCGATGCACTTGACCCCTCACCCAACCCTCTCCCCGCAAAGCGGGGAGAGGGTGCCGCAGGCGGGTGAGGGGATTGAAGCGGTGACGCCTGCGGCGCTCGAGTGGATCGCGCGCTTTCGGCGCCATCTCACCACCGAGCGCCGGCTTTCGGCACACACGGACGCGAGCTACTCGCGCGATCTCGATGCACTCGTCAAGCAGTGCGACAAGAGCGCGATCGACGAGTGGGGCAGGCTCGACGGCCAGCATCTGCGGCTCTTCGCACAACGCTCGCACGCCGCGGGCCTCGCGCCGCGAAGCATCCAGCGCCGTCTGTCGGCATGGCGAACCTTCTTCGAGTTCCTGGTACGCGAGGCCGCGCTGTCCAGCAATCCTGGACGCGGTGTCCTCGCCCCAAAGGCCGAGAAGCGCCTGCCGAGCACGCTGGATGCCGATCAGATGCAGCGACTTCTCGAGATGCGGGTCGAGGGGCCGCTCGCCGCGCGCGACCACTCGATCATGGAACTGCTGTACTCGTCGGGGCTGCGCCTGGCCGAGCTCGTCAGCCTCGATCTGACGGATCTCGACCTGCGCGACCGCACCGTGCGCATCCTCGGCAAGGGCCGCAAGACGCGGATCGTCCCCGTGGGACGCATGGCGGTCGCGGCGCTCCAGCGCTGGCTTCGTGAGCGACCTGCCCTCGTGAAGACGGACGAGCCGGCGCTCTTCGTCGGCCGCAGCGGCCGGCGCATGGGTCCTCGCGCCGTGCAATCGCGCGTCGCGTACTGGGCGCGGCGGCAGGGGTTGGGCGTGAACGTATATCCCCACCTGTTCCGACACTCCTTCGCGTCGCATCTCCTTGAATCCAGTGGAGAACTGCGTGGCGTCCAGGAGCTTCTCGGGCACGCCAGCCTCTCCACGACCCAGATCTACACCCATCTTGATTTCCAGCATCTGGCCCGCACGTACGACGCAACCCATCCCCGCGCACGCAAGAGAAACAGGACGGTCTGAGCGTCATGACTCAGCCTTTCAATCCGCACGGCACCACGATCCTCGCCGTACGGCGCAATGGCGTCGTCGCGATGGGCGGGGATGGTCAGGTCACGCTCGGCAACACGGTCATGAAGGGCAACGCCCGCAAGGTGCGCCGTCTGTATAACGACAAGGTGCTCGCCGGCTTTGCCGGAGGCACGGCCGATGCCTTCACGCTGTTCGAGCGCTTCGAGGGCAAGCTCGAGAAACACGGCAACCTCACCCGCGCCGCGATCGAGCTTGCGAAGGACTGGCGCCAGGACCGCTACCTGCGTCGCCTCGAAGCGCTGCTGCTGGTTGGCGACCCCGAGAAACTGTTCGTGATCTCGGGCAACGGCGACGTCATCGAGCCGGAGAACGACGTGGCCGCCATCGGCTCGGGCGGCTCGTTCGCGCTCGCTGCCGCGCGCGCCCTCGTCGCGAACACCGAGCTCGAGCCGCGCACGATCGTGCAGCACGCGTTGGATATAGCCGCCGACATCTGCATCTACACGAACCGGAATCTGGTGATCGACGAGTTGAAGGGCTAGCGCCGGCGTCCGACTTCCGGCTTCCGACTTCCGCCTTCCGGTCAGAGGGTCACCGCGAACGTTCGGGTTACCGCTCTTGCTCTGGCCGGAAGTCGGAAGGCGGAAGCCGGTAGCCATCTGAAAGGTATCCATGTCCGCATCCCTCACCCCCAAAGAGATCGTCCGAGAGCTGGACAAGCACATCATCGGCCAGGACGCGGCCAAGCGTGCGGTCGCAATCGCGTTGCGCAACCGGTGGCGGCGCATGCAGGTCGACGAGCCGCTGCGGCAGGAGATCACGCCGAAGAACATCCTCATGATCGGCCCGACCGGTGTCGGCAAGACCGAGATCGCGCGCCGTCTCGCGCGACTCGCGAATGCACCCTTCGTGAAGGTGGAGGCGACGAAGTTCACCGAGGTCGGCTACGTCGGGCGCGACGTCGACTCGATCGTCAAGGAGCTCGCCGACGTCGCCGTGAAGATGACGCGCGAGCAGGAGATGGAGAAGGTGCGCGAGCGCGCCGCCGATGCGGCCGAGGAGCGCGTGCTCGACGGGCTTCTGCCGAAAGCGCGCATGATGGGTTTTTCGACCGACGAACCGCAGCAGCCGCGCGATGCCGAGACGAGGCAGAAATTCCGCAGGATGTTGCGCGAGAACCAGCTCGACGACCGGGAGATCGAGATCGAGCTGCACTCGATGCCGATGGGCGTCGAGATCATGGCGCCGCCCGGCATGGAAGAGATGCAGCAGCAGCTGCAGTCGATGTTCCAGAACCTGGGCGGCAATCGCACGCGCACCCGCAAGGTCAAGGTGAAGGAGGCGCTGAAGCTCCTCATCGAGGAGGAAGCCGGCAAGCTCATCAATGAAGAAGAGCTGAAGGCCGCGGCGGTGCGGAACGCCGAGCAGAACGGTATCGTGTTCATCGACGAGCTCGACAAGGTCACGCGCCGGCAGGAGACGCTCGGCGCGGATGTCTCGCGGGAGGGCGTACAGCGCGACCTCCTGCCGCTGGTCGAGGGCTCGACCGTCACGACGAGGTACGGCCCGATCAAGACCGATCACGTGCTCTTCATCGCATCCGGAGCATTCCATCTCTCGAAGCCCTCGGATCTCATCCCGGAGCTGCAGGGCCGCCTGCCGATCCGCGTCGAGCTCAGCTCGCTGAAGGTCGAGGACTTCGTGCGCATCCTCACGGAGCCCGATGCGTCGCTGACGACGCAGTACCGGGCACTCATGCAAACCGAGGGCGTGAAGGTGGAGTTCGCCGAGAGCGGCGTACGGCGCATCGCGGAGATCGCCTTCAGCGTGAACGAGCGCACCGAGAACATCGGCGCACGGCGTTTGCACACGGTGATGGAGCGGCTGCTCGAGACGGTGTCCTACGAGGCCGCCGACAAGAGCGGCCAGTCGGTGACGATCGACGCGAAGTACGTCGACGATCACCTCGGGAATCTCGTCAAGGACGAGGACTTGAGCCGCTACATTCTGTAGCTCGGGCGACGCGCGGATATACTCGCGCGAAACCGGGGGCGTCATGCTCGAGCATGGGCGCAAGATCGCCACGATCCTGGCGGCTGATGTCGTCGAATACAGCCGGCTGATGGGCGTCGACGACTCGGGAACGCTTGCCGCATTGAAGGTGCGGCGTGCGCTTTTCGAGCAGCTCGTCGAAGAGTTCGACGGCCGCGAATTCGGCAGCGTCGGCGACAGCCTCATGGCGCAGTTTCCGAGTGCCGTGAATGCCGTGCGCTGCGCGCAGGCGATTCAGCAGGCGGTTGCGAGGGAGAACGAATCGCTCCCTCCGGAGCGGCGCATGTCGCTGCGCGTGGGAGTCAACCTCGGCGACGTCATCGAGGAAAACGGCACGCTCTTCGGGGATGGAGTCAACGTAGCGGCCCGCCTGCAGTCGCTGGCCGCTCCCGGAGGCATCCTGATTTCCGGCGCGGTGTACGAACACGTGAAGAAGAGGCTGCCCGCGAGACTCAAGTTTGCGGGCGCGCGACACGTCAAGAACATCCCCGATCCGATCGCCACGTACGAGGTTCTCGATGCGGACTGGCGCCCGCCGCTGCTCCAGGAGCTGATTCGGCGCGCTCGTTCGCTGCGGGTCGCCGCGCTCTCGGTCCTGGTCGTCCTGGGCATCGGGGCGGCCTTGTGGCGCTGGGGCGGCGACATCACGTCGATGCAGCCGCGGTCGACGAGCACGGCAGCGGCAGCCCCGGCAATTGCGGTGCTGCCGTTCGTCGATCTCACCGAGAATCACGCCAACGCGCCGTTCTGCGACGGGCTCACCGAGGAGCTGCTCAACTCCCTGGCGCAGCTGCCGAACTTGCGCGTCGTCGCGCGTACGTCCGTTTTCATGTTTCGCAACGCGGCACGCGATGTGCGCGAGATCGGCCGGCAACTGGGAGTCACGCACGTGCTGGAGGGATCCGTGCGTCGCAGCGGCGAACGCGTGCGAATCACCGCGCACCTTGCCAATGCGCAGACCGGCTATCACGAGTGGTCGGACGATTTCGAGCGCCCGTTTACCGACTCGCTCGACATCCAGCAGGAGATCGCGCACGCGGTGGTCGGGGCGATGCAAGTGAGCCTCACAAAGGAGGATGAGGTCAGACTGGCGGAGCCGCGGGCCCGTGACATGCGGGCGTACGAGTCGTATCTGCTCGGCCGCTACCATCAACTGCAACGCACACCGGAGTCATTGGCGAAGGCGCTCGACTACTATCGCGCCGCCATCAAGCGAGACCCGCAGTTTGCGCTGGCCTATGCGGGACTCGCCGATGCGCACATGGCCGGCTACTACTACATGAACCGCCCGATTGAAGACGTCGAAGCGCAGATGCTGCCGCTCATCGAGCGGGCGATCGATCTCGATCCGCGCCTCGCGGAGGCCTACGCTTCACGCGGCACGCTGCACAGCGAGCAATGGCGTCTGAAGTCGGCTCAGAAGGACCTCATGCGCGCCGTGGCATTGAGTCCCAACAGTGCGGACGGCTACGTCCGCCTCGGGGCGGCGCTGGAGTATGACGGTCGTCCGCGCGAGGCGTTGGCGAATCTCAGGCGTGCCGTCGAGCTCGACCCGCTGCACTTCATGCTGCACATCCGGATCTGCCTGGTGCGTCAGAACCTGGGCCAGTACGAGGAGGCGAAGCAGGCCTGCAATCGCGCGATCGAGCTGCGGCCCGATCTGCCCAACGCTCACTGGGGAGTAGCGCTCATCGCTCTCTCTCACGGCGATCTCGTCGGGGCCGTAAACGGCTACCGCGCTGCGCTCGAGCAGAATCCGCAGCGCGTCGATCTGTTGAGCGAGCTCGCCTGGGTCAATCTCGACCTCGGGCTCCTCGACAGTGCGCGCGAACATTTCGATCAGGCGATCAGCGCTTCGCTGCCCGATCAGCCGTACGCACGCATTCAGAAGGGCTTCTGGTACGTGGCAACGCGCGATCAGGCCGCGCTTGCACGACATCTCAAGGAGGAAGTCGCCGAAGACATCGTGGATACCGAGTTCGCGCTCGATCTGGCGCTTCTTTCCCTGCTGGCGGGCGATCTGCAGCGAGCGCGGCAGTTCGCGAAGCGCGGCATCGATCTGACCGCCGCGACGCCACAAGTCCTGAGGAACCCCTACCGCATCCGCTGGGGCCGGTCGAGCCAGCTCACGCTGGCCACCATCGCCATGCGCAGCGGCGATCCGGCGAGCGCGCAAGAGCGACTCGCGGCGCTCATGGCGCACCTGGACGATCTGGAGCGGGAGGGCCACGTATGGCATGGGCTCGAGTACCTGCGTGCCTCAGTTCACGCGCTGCGCCAGGAGTCCGCGGCAGCTCTCGCTGCGCTCGAGCGCGCGCACAAGCTCGGTTGGCGTCGAGCGTGGTGGATGCGTGCGGATCCCTCGTTTGCCGGCATGCAGCGCGAACCTGCATTCCCGGAGCTCATCGCGCGGATCGAGAATGACGTCGCGCGTGAGCGGCAAGCGCGCTGAGCCCGTCAGCAGGCTCCGGGGACTACGACTGCCTTCACGGGACAGTGGTCGGATGCGTGACGCGCGAGCGCCGAGCGATGCACGCGGAAGCTGCGAAGCGCGGACCGCGGGCGCACCCAGATGCGATCGAGCGCCAGCATCGGCAGCCACACAGGAAACGTGCACGCGCACGACGTGAGCGCCGACTTCGAGATCCACTTCGAGCGCGCCGCGCGGCTCGCAGCGGGCGAAGCTCAGGTCGTGGCGCTGAACGGCGAGGACGCGCCGCCGGGTGAGCAGTGCGTTGCCGTAGTGACCACCCGTGAGCATGAGTGTCGCGCCGGCGACCGAGCTCATGCCCGTCTCCTGTGCGAGCTGCTCGAGCTGGTGCGGATCGCAATGCTCTCCGTGCCGGCCGAACACTTCCTGCAGCCCGACGGTGTCGCACTTCATCTCGCGAATCACCTTCGCGACGCGCGTCACGTCGCAGCGCAGGTCCGTGCCCACGCAGCTGTGGACGTTGTAGGAAGCGATGTTCAGGACGCCGTCCATCGCCCGAAGAGCGATCAGCGTTACTTGAGACTCGCCAGATACGCTGCTATGGCGCGCAGCTCACGGTTCGCCACGTGCGAATCCCTGGCGGCGCGCAGGTGCCCGTCGAGCGCATCCGAGGCGAGCGAGCCCCGAGTGCCGACGTGCGTAAGGTCCGGTCCAGCGCGCCCGCGCGCGGCCGTACCGCGAATCGCGTGGCAAGCGTCGCAGCCGCCGCGAAAGAACGCCGCCCGTCCGTCCTGCAGGGTCGGATCGGTCGGCGTGACGCTCGGCGCGGACTGACGCGCGAGCCATTCGTCGAAATCGACGGATTCTTCCGCGATCACCGTCAGCACGGTCCGCGACTCCGGATTGCTGTCCGCCGACAGAACCACCTCGACGGGACGTCCGACCGGCACCCGCAACTCGTTCGCGAGCACACGATCCGCGGCCTGCGGCGCGTAGCGCACTTCCCACCATGAACGCCTGGCGGTCACTTCGATGCGGAGCGGCTCGTGCGAAGCATCGCGCGAGAACGCCTCGCCGATGATCAGCACGTAGAGCAGAACAGCGACGACGGACACGAGCGTACAGCCGAGCATTACTGCCCGGACGAGCTCGCCCATCCGTCCGGCCCCGCGACCCGCCGGGTCGAGCGCCGATTGCACGCTGTGGAACATGGCACTCACGGCGGCGGTTGAGTTGGTGCGCCGCTCGCCGCCACGATCGCAAGATGCGTGCCCGGCGTTCGGCTGCCGCCGAACGCCTCCTCCCGTTTGGCTCGAGGCCGCGGGCTTCCCGCGGCACTGTGGTCGGAGCGATGCTACTGGAACAGGTACCAAGCCTCAACGTTGAGAACCCATGCACCCGGCCCACAGTCCCGCGCGAACGCTGTCGGTCGCGGATGCCATCTTCGTCGTCGTCGGCATCGTCGTCGGCGCCGGCATCTTCAAGACCCCTTCGCTCGTCGCCGCGAACAGCGGCAGCGACGCTGCAGTGCTGCTCCTGTGGCTCGCCGGCGGAGCCGTGGCGACGATCGGCACGCTGTGCTACGCGGAGCTCGCATCCACGTATCCGAGCACGGGCGGGGACTATCACTTTCTGTATCGCGCGTTCGGTCGCCGACCGGCTTTCCTCTTCGCGTGGGCGCGCCTCACGGTGATGCAGACCGGTTCGATCGCTCTGCTTGCTTTCGTCTTCGGCGACTACGCGGCCGCCGCGCTTCCCCTGGCCGGCGCGCAGTCGGGGGTCATGTACGCCGCGGCAGCGGTCATCGTGCTGACGCTGATCAACGTGCTCGGGATTCGCGAGGGCAAGCACACACAGCGTGTGCTGACGAGCATCGAGATCGCAGGCTTGCTCGCCGTCGTGATCGTGGCGCTGAGCCAGACCGGTCAAGTGGAGCTCGAAGCTCAGGTCGCGACGCCGCGGTCTACCGTGCCCGGCACGGCATCGATCGGCGCCGCCATGGTGTTCGTGCTGCTGACCTACGGCGGCTGGAACGAGGCCGCGTACGTGTCGGCGGAGGTGCGCGGGGGTCGCGCACCGATCGCGCGCGCGCTCGTGCTCGGCATCAGCCTCATCACCGCACTGTACCTGCTCGTCAACTTCGCCTTTCTGCACGCGCTCGGACGTGAAGGGGTCGCGGCATCGGATGCGGTGGGCGCGGACATCATGCGCCGCGCGTTCGGCGACCCAGGCGTCGTCGTCGTGAGCCTTCTCGTCGCGGTCTGCTCGCTCACGTCCATCAACGCGACGATCATCACGGGTGCGCGGTGCAATCACGCCGTGGGATGCGACTTCACGCCTCTCGCGATTCTCGGGCGATGGAACTCCCGCGCGGGCACCCCGCGCAACGCGCTGCTCGTGCAGGGCGCGATCGCGCTGCTGCTCGTGGCGCTCGGCGCCGGAACACGCACCGGCTTTCAGACGCTCGTCGAGTACACCGCGCCGGTGTTCTGGCTGTTCTTCCTGATGACCGGACTTGCACTGCTGCGCCTGCGCCGCCGGGAACCGCACGCGGCGCGGCCGTTTCGCGTGCCGTTCTACCCGTTCACGCCGCTCGCCTTCTGCGCGACGAGCGCCTACATGCTCTGGTCGAGCGTTGCGTACACGGGCGTCGGCGCGCTCGTGGGTGTCGCGGTGCTGCTGCTCGGCCTGCCGGTGCTGCGGATGCTGGGCGCCGGGAAGGTTCAACCTCGAGACCAAGGAGATCGCGATGAAGCTACCCCTGCTCGCGTCGCTCACGAGCATCGCTCTCGCGACTAGCCTTGCGTTCGCGCAAGCGCCGCCCGACAACGCGCCCGAACTAAAGAAGGACGTGCCGTACGTTCCGTCTCCGGACGGCGTCGTGCGGAAGATGCTCGAGATGGCGCATGTCGAAGTATCGGACGTGCTCTACGATCTCGGCTCCGGCGACGGACGCATCGTCGTCGCGGCTGCAAGACGTGGAGCGCGCGGCGTCGGCGTCGATATCGACCCCGAGCGCATCGCGGAGAGCGACAGGAACGCACGGGACGCGCGCGTGCAGAAGCGAGTGAAGTTCCTGCAGCAGGACCTGTTCGATACGGATCTCAGGCAAGCCACGGTCGTCTATCTGTGGATCGTGCCGCAGCGCACGGCAGGCGCACACCATGTGAAATAGTCGGACAGGCTCCTAGAATGCGGGCAAGGGAGAAGCGCACCATGAGACACGAACGAAGAACATTCGCACTCTTATCGCTCGCGTTGGCCTTCGCTGCGACCGGCGTCGCGCTCGGCCGCGAGCAGGCGCTGCGCATCGGGAACGACGTCTTTCTCGCGGGCGACGAGGCTGCTTTCCGCGGCGATGTCACGGGGGATGCCTTGCTCGCAGGCGGTGAGGTTTCGTTGGAAGGCTCGACCGGCGGCGACGCTGTACTCGCGGGCGGGCGCGTGCAGGTGCGGGGCAACGTCGGCGAGGATCTCTACGCGGCGGGTGGCGAGGTTTCGGTCGGCGGCACGATCGCCGGAAGCGCGCGCGTTACGGGCGGGGAAGTCCGGATCGATGAAAGCGCCCAGATCAACGACGGCCTCAGCGTGGCGGGCGGCTTGGTGGAGCTGAACGGCCACGCGGGCCGCTACGTGCAGATCGCGGGCGGCAAGGTGCGCATCGACGGCCGTGTCGACGGCGACGTCGGCGTGAGCAGCGGCGAGCTCGTGATCGGCCCGCGCGCCGTGATCGAGGGCCGCGTAACTCATCGAGGACCGCGTGCTCCGCGCGTCGATTCGTCGGCGCAGGTGCAAGGTGGAGTGCATCACGTCCCCTCGAAAGACGTCGACCGACACGCCCTCCGTAAGCTCTTTACGTTCGCGGCATTCCTCTGGCTCGCCGGCTGGACCATCGTCGGCATTCTGATTCTCGGCTTGCTGCCGGGAGCGTCGCGCGCCGTGACGGACTCCGTGCGCTCACGCCCATGGGCGGCGGTCCTGCTCGGACTCGCGCTGTGTCTCGCGATCCCCGTGGTGATCGTGCTCTGCGCGATCACCCTCGTCGGGATCCCCCTCGCGCTGCTGCTGCTCTGCCTGTACGTCGTATTACTGCCGCTCGGCTACCTCGCATCCGTCGCGACCCTGGGCGACTGGCTGCTGCCGCGGCTGCGTGGAGGTAAACCGGTGACGACGCCGATGCGCATCGGCGCTTTCGTCCTGGTACTCGTGGTCGCGTATCTGATCACGCGCATCCCCGTCGTCGGGGGCCTGATCGTTCTCGCGCTGCTCCTAGCCCAACTTGCGCAGAATCGACGGTGGCTGATCGGTAAATCAATACCTTGCGCCGAAAGTCGGCACTACATTTTGCGTGAGCGCTGGAGCGGAAGATCAGGCGCTGATCGCGACGGCGGGGAGC
>JBQTHP010000044.1:0-43558 GCA_052389755.1 Gammaproteobacteria bacterium | reverse complement strand
CGCGATGGCCGGCTCGAGCCCTCTAGACCACAGCTCGGCCTCGATCGCCTATCCTTGGCACGATGCAGTCATACAGATTCGAATGGCGCGGAGAGTTCGACAACGCTTCGCTGAACGGCCTTCATGCACAGGCATTCGATCATGCTCCGGGCCAGCACGACTGGGTATCGCAAGTGAAGAATTACAGCCTCGGATGGGTTTGCGCGTTCGACGGTGAGAAGCTGGTGGGATTCGTCAACGTGGCTTGGGATGGAGCTCTGCACGCGTTCATCATCGACGCAATGGTGGCGCCGGCAGTGCAGCGTCGGGGCATAGGCGCGGAACTTGTGAAAATAGCGGCAACCCACGCAAAGGCCGAAGGTTGTATCTGGTTACATGTCGACTTCGATGATCGGCTCAAGGACTTCTACATCGATGCCTGCGGGTTTGTCCCTGCAAACGCCGGCCTTTTACCGCTACGGTGACGCGAAAGAGTTTTTCTTCCCGAACGATGAGAACATAGATACCTGGAAGAAGCAGAATGAATGTCGACGCGGGCGCTCTCTACGACTTGATCACCGTGTGCGAGGTCGCCTTGTGGGTCGTGCTGTTGTCAGAGGCCTGAAAGTACCAGGTGACTATGACGTTGCGGCGAGCTCTCGCGTGAGAACTGCGGCCGGCATGTTCTTGCATCCGCTCGTGTTCTGCCCGGCCCATAGCGGGGAAAAGTCGCCGCGGCCGAGGCTTTCCGCTTTGGCCCGCAGGGCCATGACGGCAGGCGTGGCCAGTGGAAACTCGGGCACTGCGTCATTGAGCGGACCGATCTCGCGCATGAGGCGATTCACGATGCCGCGCGCGGGACGGCCGGTGATCACGTTCGTGAGCACGGTGTGCCTGGCCGCGTCGCTCTTGAGTGCCGCACGATGCACCGCGCTCGTCGTGGCCTCCGGGCACAGCAGGTAGGCCGTTCCGATCTGCACGCCCGCCGCGCCGAGCGCCATCGCGGCGGCGATGCCGTTGGCATCCGCGATTCCGCCGGCCGCGATCACCGGCACGCGCACCACACTCATGATCTGGCGGACCAGCGCGAAGGTGCCCATATGCTGAGTGATATCGTCCGAGAGGAAATGGCCGCGATGGCCGCCCGCTTCGAGACCTTGCGCGATGATCGCATCGACTCCGCGGGCCTCGAGCCAGCGCGCCTCCTCGACCGTGGTCGCCGACGACAAAATCTTTGCGCCGCAGATCCGCGCGCGCGCAAGCAGATCGGCCGAGGGCAGCCCGAAGTGAAAGCTCACGACCGGCGGTCGGAATTTCTCGATCAGGCCAGCGGCGTCGCGACCGAACGGCATTCGACTCGCGCCCGCGGGGATACTCTCCGCATCGATTCCATACTCGGCGAAGTACGGCGCGAGCAGCGCGCGCCACACCCGTTCGCGTTTCGCGTTGGGGTCGGGCTGCCGGTGGCAGAAGAAGTTGACGTTGAAGGGACGCGTCGTCTGCGCCCGAATCCTCTCGAGCTCCTCGCGGATGCCGTCGATGCCGAGCATGGCGCAGGGAAGCGAGCCGAGCCCGCCCGCGTTGCAGACCGCGATGGCGAGCGCACTGCCCTGCACGCCAGCCATCGGCGCCTGAATGATCGGGTGCTCTATGCCGAACAACTGCCGCAGGCTCATCGGCCGTGATCATGCCGCGTGGCGACTGTTCCCTCCAGCGTTCTCATCGTCTGCATCGAAGAAGTACGTTTCAGTCGTCAAGAGATTCCGGTATTGAGAAACGTCCACAGCCGAGGCAACTGACGATTCGTCTGGATGAGGACATTAGAAGCGATAGCTGGTCCTCAGGTAGTAGAACGCGCCGTTGAACGTGATCGGCTGCAGAACGTCGTAAGGCAGGTTGCCGAAGAAATTAATGTCCGCGCTGGAGAGGTCCGGATACTCGTCGAGGAGGTTGTTCGCGCCAATCGCGACCCGGAATTCCTCCGTGACCCGGTATTCGACATCGAGATCCACACCCCACTCCGAGCCGTAGGTTTGCTCCGGCTCGAAGCCACCGCCGAAATTGAACACGCGCGTCGCCTCTCCGTAGCGGGTTCCGCGCGCGAGCACCGACCAGCGCGCCCTCGTCCAGAGCGCGGTCAGGATCAGCTTGTCCTCCGGGAATGCGGATTCGAGTGTATTGAGCTCTTCGACGCCGAACAGCACGGCGCCCACCCCGAGCGAGTCGAGCACCGGCGGATTCGGATCGACCTGCACGACCTCGGTATCCGACCGGCTGTAGGCGGCGCCGAGCGCAAGACTGCCCGCTCCCAGATCAAACGCGTAATCCGCAGTGACGTCGAAGCCGTCAGTCTCGGTATCTACCGCGTTCGTAAAGAAGCGAACACCGAGCACACCCGGGATACCGACCGATGATTCGATGAAGGCGGTGACCGCGTCGCCGCCGATGCGCTCTGACAACGTGATCCGGTCATCGATGTCGATGCGGTAGAAGTCGACTGCCACTCTGAAGCGCGCCTCGTTGCGATAGACGAATCCGAGGTTGTAGTTAACGGATTCCTCGGCCTCCAGCTCGCTCGCACCGAGAAGCTGCGCGATCGGATCGTTAGTCGGAAGATTGAGCACCTGCTCCAGCTGACCGCCCTCGCCGAAGCTCGTCGTCGAGCCGCGGAAAAAAGCCTGCGTCAGTGCGGGCGCGCGGAAGCCCGTGCCGATCGTACTGCGCACGGCCAGCGAGCGCGTCAGCTCGTAGCGCGCGGAGATCTTGCCGTTAACAGAGCTGCCGAAGTCGCTGTAATCCTCGAAGCGCCCGGCGATGCCGAGCTGGAACACGTCCGTGAGGCTCGATTCCAGATCGACATACAGGCTCGTCGCATCGCGATCCTCGTCCACGGTCTCGCTCGGCCGCAGACCCGATCCGGCCTGCGTTCCGATCGGCGCGCCGACCACCGGGCCCGCGATGTACGACTCCGGATCGCCCGGCTCGGTCTCGTAAGTTTCGGTCCTGTACTCCACGCCCCACGCAAGATTGACCGGCTGCGACAGGCCGCCGAGCTCGAATGGCCGCGACATGTCGAAGCGCAGCATCAGCTGCGAGAGTTTGTATTCGCCAACGTCAAAGCGGGTAGGACTTGCGGCGCCCAGCGACGCGTTGAGCGAATTCGTGATGTCGTGGTCGAAGTCGTTCACGCCATAAACGGCGCTCGCGTCCCATTTCCAATCGGACGCCAGCGGGCCCCGGAGCCCCGCGGCCAGCGACATGTCCACGACTTCGGCCTCGAGGACCGGAATGTATCCGTCAGGAAAAACCGATGGCACGTTCGCCGAGGAATCGGGGTAGCGGAAGAAATTGGCGCCGTCCGCGTCGCGGTTGGAATAGCCGCCGAAGGAATACAACTCGAGGTCCCCGGCCAACTCCAGTCCCGAGTTGAACATCAACAGGATGTCCTCGATGCGCCCATCGCCGGCCTTGTGCGTCTGCGTTCCCTGGAGCGCGAGGTTGGGCGGCGTCTGGTTTTCGAAGAACGGAATCTGGTCGGGGCCGGACCGCAGAGTCGTATCCCGGTCGCGATACTCCGCGGTCAGGTTGACGAATCCGCTGCCGGCGCCGAAGCCCGCATTGACGGATGCGAAAATCGTATCGCCGTCGTGAACGCTGTCATCGGTCGGTTCGAAATCGGTGCGATGCTGTCCGAAGCTCGCGGTCGCCTCTCCGCCCTCCGCGGAATCCTTCAATACGACGTTCACGACGCCCGCGATGGCGTCCGAGCCGTATTGCGCGCCGGCGCCGTCGCGCAGCACCTCGATACGCTTGATCGCGCCGACGGGAATCGCATTGAAGTCGACCGGACTCGTTCCCTTGCCGAGCTTCGACTCCGTGGTGAGCGTCGCGGACGTGTGACGCCTCTTGCCGTTGACGAGGACCAGCGTCTGATCGGGGCTCAGCCCGCGCAGCTGCGCCGGGCGCACGACGTCGGCGAAGTTCGAATTGGATTGGCGCGGAAGATTGAAGGATGGCAACAACGACTGCAGCGCCGCACCCACTTCGCCCGGCACCGCGGCAGAGCGGCGTAGCGAATCCGGAAGCACCAGATCGACAGGAGCGAGGCTTTCATCGACGCTGTGGCCCGACGTGCGCGTGCCGACCACTACCACCTCCTCGAGACGTTCCTCCTCTTCCGCAGCCAGCGCGCCGGTCGCAGCCGCGAGACCAACGCCCGCGGCACCGAGACCGAGAATCGCCCGGATGGTCGCCCGCACTTCCCCACGCATGACACGCACCCCCGCGCCGTGCTCGACGGCGAAATCAGTCTAGGCACGCGGAAAAGACAGGGTCAACGGCGAATCTGGATGGTCCATTCGGGGCCGGACTCGACCGCGTAGGCTTTCGTAAAGTTTCCCTGGTTGATCGCCAGTGACACCTGATCCAGGCTGTTCAAATAGAGCAATGGCTTGCCAACCTCCGCGGCACCGAAGGTCGTGAGATACGGCAGCTCCAGGCTTATAACTTCTTCGACGCCCTTCAGAATTCTTATTCTCAGCTGGTCACCTGTCGAGGCGCGCAGCCTGCCAAACGTCTCGCGATCGACATTCGTCCAGATGTTCCCGTAGTTGCCGTCGGCGCTCTGGACGATGCCGTACACGACTCCGTTTTCGTATCGCGCCCGCTCGTGAGGAAGGGTGACGACTTGCGCGGGCAGCTCGCGCCCTACCTGCTCGAATGTAATGATCCCCGCCGCAAGCCGCGCCGCGGTATAGGCATAGACGTCGCGGCCGTGAAACGTGAATGATTTCTCGGACTGCTTGCGGCGGTTCACCGCCTCGTCGATCTCGCGCACAGCGGCGATGCCGAGCCGGGGCGCTACGAACGTCAGGGTTCCATTGTCGGGCGTCACGAAGTAATGGCCGGATTTCGACTTCATGACGATAGACCGGCGGTCGGTGCCGACCCCGGGATCGACGACGGACACGAAGATCGTACCCGCGGGCCAGTACTCGGCGGTCTGTACGAGCCGCAGCGCTGCCTGCCAGACACTGAATGGCTCGATGTGATGGGTCAGGTCATAAATGTGGAGTCCGGGCGAAACGCCCACGGCGACGCCTTTCATCGACGCGGCGGCGCCATCCAGCGTTCCGAAATCCGACTGCAACACGAGCGCCGGTTGAGCCCGGGCGGCACACGCAGTGAGCAAGAGCAGCAAGCCGGTGATCCAGTCGCGTCTTCCCATTGAGGCTCCTTGGTCAGGGCGCGAGAAACGTTCCAGCTCCAATCCTAGCGCACCAAGTGGCAGCTACTCCCTCGTTCGACGGTGGGCGAGCACGTCGCAGCCACCACGTTCGGTCCTCGTGCTATTGCTTGCGTTCCAGGCGATGAGAACAGCGCCTCTCGATCTAAATCCGCTCACCGGTCCCATGTATGGCCGCAAGGAATGTAGCTTCGTGGGCAGTGCACGTCGAAACAGCACCCGCGAGTTTCGCTGCTCATGAGCTTTGGAACGCGCACCTACCTGACGCGGATACGCACAGTCAGCGCCGGCACCGCGCGTAGCGCTTCAGCGACTATGGATTGCCCTAAACAGTTTTCCGATCCGGAAGCGCTCATAGCATGCAATCGAATCGAGAACTGATGCAGCATCCGGTTCGTCAGCGGCGACATATAGGCGACAAGCCAGTGCGCTCAGTCGCAAGCTCTTGCTCCGACTAACAGTTCTGGGCCAATCGGTCCAGTCCATCATGGGGGCCACGTTTATGCGGCGATCGGGTGGATTCACGATCTTGACTTTTGCCGGACTACAGTTCTCCCGTCAAATGGCGCCGACCACTCAGTGACGAGGCGGGTTCGATCATGCCGATCGTCCCGGCGCGCTTATTCAGCTGCCGGCATTGTCCGATATCCGCATGCCTCCTCCCGCGCTTGGACTGCAAAACTCACCGATTAACACGGATAAGGTTCCTGAGAACTCGGAGCTGCGCGATTGTCGCCGGTGATGGGCTGCCGTCCTGGTAGACGCCAACGTTCATCGTCACGGGCGCTCCCTCTCTGTTGCAGGTGCGAACGTATTCGACGAGCTCTGTGGTGTCGAACCGGGGCTTCTCGATCGGCGTATCTGCCCTTCCGTGAACCCAGGGATCATCTAGAAAGATGAGGACGTGCGGCTGCAGCCCACCCTGCTCGCCACCGGGCTCGAAGTAACCGGCAGCGGGCAAGCCGCGCAGCTCTCCGCCGACTTCGCCCGCCCAGTAATCTTGAAACTCCGTGGCCTTGGGCATGATCCAGCTGTTGAACGCCACGATGCGGCGCGAATTTCCAGCCTTTGCGGCGCGGTTCAGGTGTTCGAAGGGCTGAAGCGGGTATCTGTCGTCGAACCACCAGCCTGCAATGCGCTCTCGATAGCGCAGCCCTGCCTCGGTCAGGATTGCGATTTCGTTCTCAAAGAACTTCGTCTTGTCCTCGCTCAGGAATCCAGCTGCCTTCGACCACGCGGGATCGCCGACGCCGTGGTGGTAGTAAAGGATCAGCTTGCTTCCATGATCCGCCAATGCAATTGCGAGCTCATTGGGCAAGTCGCGGTCGTTGCACGTCCTGCCCGGCAGCACTTCATCGACGGAACTGAACGGCGCCGGAAAGTACTGATAGCCGTGCGCAAGCGTGAATATGAGATAGGCCGCGCCCGTCTCTTTCACGGTTGCGGCGAATTCCTCGACATCAAAGTCACGCACGGCATCGCAGAAGGGCTTGCCTGGCCCCGATCTCGGCATAGTGCTCGGCATCCAGTGCACCATGAGGCCGTACCGGGCCTGCCGCAACCAATCTGCATCTGTACGCACGGCGAGCGCGCGGCGATCAGCCTCGGCGGCGGCTCGCCTCGCTTCCTTTGACAACAGATAGAGTCCGTAGATCCTGACGAACTCTCCGCGGGCCGCTTTCTTGGCCGCTCGCAAGGTGATCTCGTTGATGCCTTCCTCGAGGCGCAGGCCGCCCTGGATCTCTCGCCGCTCGAAATTCTGCCATGGTCCCCACATCCCACTTGTGCGACTAAGTGTGCTCGTCAGGCGCGAATGGCCCGAAGCGATTTCGAGTACTCCGCCTTCACACTCCGGCGCGCACGCGTACGTCATTTCGACGGCATAGTCCCCTGACGACGGCACGTGGACTTTCCAGGTAACCGACGCACTTGGGTTCTCCCACCCTTCAATCCAGTCGGGACCTGGATTGTGGCGTATGCCGCCTTCGAGCTTCGCCGTGTCTCCCTGAAGCAGGACTGGGTTCGCCGGCTTGCCATCGACCACACGCGGAGGCGCTAGGTCAGCCGGATCGGACGGAAACTGCAGCACGACGATCGTGTCGATACTGTCCGGACGCTGCTCTTCCGGCACCACAACCAGCAAGCCCCACGGAGCTTGGTCGACTCTGACCTGTGTGGAAGTATTGAGGAGCCAAGCCTTCTCGATGATTCGATCGGTAACCGCCGGCAGAGAGACGTTGTTCGCTCCATCCCAGTCGAGAACATGCACGTAAACCAGATTGTTCCGGTACGTGCTGACGTATCGCTCCGTCGGAGCGAATGGCCCGCCTTTCGTGCCCGCGAGTGACTCGTCGTTACGCGCCATCCACTCCTTAACGGCTTGGCTCTCGCCTGATGAGAGATCGGGCCCGTTAGTTCTCAGCATATTCGCGCCAGCGAGCCTCACGATACGTTCGATACGGCTCGCTATATCGGACGAGCGCTCGATCGAAACGCACGCGCTGCCGGCAAGGACCGCGAGGACGGCCATTGTCAGTCGCCTCACTTGGGGCCCCATCCCTGATGGGACCGTGCTACGCGCGCCACCACGCCCCGCCGCCTATCGGTTGACAAATTTCCTCCGCGGACCTATTTTTATAAGTGGATCTTTACTTCATTAATAAAATCACGTCAAGGTGGGACGACTCAAGCTCATACGGTAGCGATCGGCAACTCAGTCACTGCGCTTAGTCATTGCGCTTTGGGGGATAGATGAAAAAGATAAGCCGTACCGCGTCCATTGGCGCGACTGCATGTGCGATCTGTGCGGCTTCGGCGGCAGCCGCTCAGGAAACTCAGAAGCCTAGCGAAGAAGTCCTCGTCACCGGCATCCGCGAGAGCGTGAGCCGGGCGATCGACGACAAGCGCTCGCTCGACCTCATCGCTGACGTGATCACGGCCGAAGACGTCGGCAAGTTCCCCGACAAGAACATCGCTGAAGCACTGCAGCGTGTGACCGGCGTGCAGATCACGCGCGATGCGAACGAGGGCAAGCACGTCAACGTGCGAGGCCTGCCCTCGGAGTTCAACCATACCCTACTCAACGGGCAGGCCGTGACGAGCGCGAGCGACAACCAGATCGTGCAGGGCGCGGACCGCAATTTCGATTTCAGCCTGCTTCCCCCCGACTTCATCTCCGCCCTCGAGGTGTACAAGACGCCGCGGGCCGATCTCGAGGAGGGCGCCATCTCGGCAACGATCAACCTGCGCACGCTCCGTCCGCTCGATCTTGAGGGCCGGCGCCTCGCGTTCTCGGCCGAAGCCCAGCAATACGACCTGAAGGACGAATCGGAGCCGAACGTCAGCGCGCTCTACAGCGATCAGTTCGCGGACGGACGCTTCGGCCTGACGCTCGGAGGCGCCTTGGATAGAAGATTCTTCCAGGGCCAGTCGGCCGACACGGCGCAGCTCGATGCGGTGACGATCGGCGGCGAGCGATTCCTGATGCTCAACAACAACTCGATCAACTTCAACGACCAGTTGCGTGACACGCGGACGTACTATGGCGCGCTCCAGTTCCAACCGATCGAGTCGTTCACGGCCAGCCTCGTTTCGCTGAATGCGGACTTCGAGGGCGACAGCATCTCCGGCGGGTTCGCCGTGCGGCCGGTCTTCTCGTTCAATCCCGCGACCTTCGATTTCGAGGCGGATGCCGAGAACGTCCTCACGCGCGTGGTCGGCGACGATATCTTCGTCGGTACGGGCAACTTCCACCAGCTCGATGACGGCAAGCTCAACCATCACACGCTCGACCTCCACTGGGAGCTCGAACGCTGGGACGTGCGCAATCAGCTCACCTCCAGCAAGTCGACCACCCATTCGGAGGAAATCGGCTTCGATCTCCTGCGCGCCGGCGTATTCCGCTTCGGCACGGCCGTCTCGGGCGGCTACCAGACCATTCCGGGTCAGCCGGTCGCAAGCTTCGTGATCGACCCCACGTTCGACGTGAGCGATCCAGACTCCTACCTCAATGGATTCATCGGTGGCAATGTCCTCGATCGCAGCGACGACTTGTGGTCCGAACAGCTCGACGTCACCTACCGGTTCAACGAGGGTGGAATTCTCGAATCGCTGAAAGCGGGCGTCAGGTACGCTGACCGCGAACGTGAAAACGCTGCCTTCTTCCTGCTCGACCTCACACAGCGCGGCACCAACATCAGCGAATTTGCCGACTCCTCGCCCGTGCGGGGCCTGCTCGCCGATTACGACGGCGATGCGTTCCTCCCCGGCGATCCACCCTACTTCAACAGCCAGCTCTACTTGGATGCCTTCTTCAACGGCTCCTACGATCAATGGGCGAACGCTGCCACGACGCGGAGGCAGCTCAATCCGAGCAATCAGTACACCATCAAGGAGAAAACGACTGCCACGTACCTGATGGCCAATTACCGCTTCGATACGGCGCGGCCGATCCACGGAAACATCGGAGTTCGGGTCATCCGCACTGAGCAGGCGGTCACCAACACCGCCGTAGATTTCGACGGCATTCAGTTCATCGAGCCGCCTCCTGCCCCACCCGCTCCTGCGGTAATCGTACCGGCGGGTGAAGTGCAGACGTTCACTCGCGACTACACCGATTACCTGCCGAGTCTTAACGTCATCGTCGACCTGCGCGACGATCTGCTCCTGCGATTCGCCGCCGCCAAAGTGCTTAGCCGCCCGACGCTAGAGTCACTCGTGCCCCGCTTCTCGGTAAGCGTGAATCCGGACGTCGTATCAGGTGGCAATCCCGATCTCGATCCGTTCCGCGCAGATCAATACGACCTCTCCCTCGAGTGGTACTTCCGCGAAGGCGCGCTTCTCTCCGCCGCGCTCTACTACAAGGACATCGAATCCTTCATCCAGCAGGGCGTCCGGGACTTCGACATTCAAGGAAGGACGTTCACGCGCCTACTGCCGGTGAACGGCACAGGCGGATATGTGCAGGGTGCCGAGGTAGGCTTTACGCACCTCTTCGATTTCCTGCCAGGCTTCTGGTCCGGTTTCGGCATTCAGACGAACTTCACGTACGCCGACGGTGAAGTGGATGCCGATCCGGTGAACAACGTGCCCGCGCACGACTTCAGCGGTCTGTCGGAGCTGACCTACAACATCGTCGCCTTCTACGAGAATTACGGCGCATCCGTGCGGGTCGCCTACAACACACGCGATCCGTTCCTCAGTGACCCCGACATCCGCGGACAGGGGACCTCGGGTGCGCACGGCACGCGCTTCTCCACACTCGATTTTCAGGCAGGGTACGACATCGGTGAGCACGTGAACATCTACCTGGAGGGGAACAACCTCCTCGAGGAGGAAGCCGTGTCCACCATGCAAGTCATCGATGGCGGCAGCACGCCGTACCCGCTGTCCTGGAGCGTCGGCGACAGGCGTCTCGCCGTGGGCATCCGGGTCAAGTTCTGATCCGCTCCGCTGGTCGCGTAGAGATCAGCGGTGCCGCGCTCCGTGCCGAGACGGTGCGCGCCTCTGCCCGCGAACGCAGAATGACGCTATGGTTGCTCTGAGCACATCTCTGCGCCTCGTCGGACGTGCCGCGCCAGCCATACTGCTGATGGCCTTCGCCTATGAGAGTCACACGTGGGCGGGCCATGGTGTCCAGCAACGAGCGCCACAACCGCCCGCAGCCTATACGTCGTTGCGCGTTTCCGGCGACGGCGAGAACGCGCACGCTTCCCTCGAGTCGGCGATAGCAGCGGCGCTCGAGCTTCGCCGCAAGAATACACAAGCCGCAATCCGCATCGAAGTTGCGGACGGGGATTACTTCCTGGCCGCACCCGTGCGCATCGGCCCGGAACTGTCAGGCAGCCAAGGCGCGCCGACGATGATCGTGGCCGCATCAGGTGCAAGGCCTCGGCTGCTTTCCGGCCATCCGCTGCGGCTGCGTTGGCTACCCCACAGCAAGGGGATTCTGAAGGCAAAGCTCGAACCGGCGACCGCCGGGCAACCTCTGTTCGATCAGTTCTTCGTCAACGGCATCCGCCAGATCCGCGCACGCTACCCTGACTACGACGCCAGGGCTGCCATGCTGAACGGCTACGCGGCGGATGCCATCGCCCCCGAACGCGTGAGGCGCTGGAAGACTCCTGCCGGTGCGATCGTGCACGCGATCCACGAGAGACGCTGGGGTGGAATGCACATTCCTGTCCTCGGCAAGAACGAGGATAGGACGCTGCGCCTCGGCACCGCCGTCGGAAACAACCGCCCGTCGCTGCCCCACCCAGAGTTCCGCTTCGTCGAGAATGTAATGGAGGAACTCGACGCTCCCGGCGAATGGTATGCCGATGCGGGCACCTCAATGATCTACTTCAAGCCTCCGCGCGACCTGGACGTCGGCCGTGCGCGCTTCGCCGTGAGCGGGCCGCCTCGGCTCGTCGATCTGCAGGGTTCGCCCGCTGAGCCGGTACGGTTCGTCTGGATCGAGGGACTCACGTTCATGAGGACCGCCCATTCGTTCCTGCGTGCGACCGAACCGCTGCTGCGAAGCGACTGGATGATTGCACGCGAAGGCGCCCTTTTCCTCGAGCACACCGAGCATGTGACGATCACGGGCAATGAGTTCGCCGAGCTCGGCGGCAATGCCGTGTTCGTCAGCGGCAACAACCGGAACGTGGCAGTCAGCAACAATCACATTCACCACATCGGTGGGGGAGGAATCAACTTCACAGGGCGCAGCCAAGCCGTGCGCTCTCCCAGCTTTCGCTATGAGGAGTACGTTCCGTTCCGTGAACTCGACCTGACGCAGGGACCAAAGTCCGAAGACTACCCGCGCGATTCGAGCGCCCACAACAATCTGATCCACGACATCGGCAGCGCGGAGAAGCAAGTCGCCGGCGTGCAGATCTCCATGGCGCAAAATATTCACGTCAGCCATAACACGATCTACACAACGCCGCGTGCAGGCATCAACATCGGC
Organism: Gammaproteobacteria bacterium; assembly: GCA_052389755.1. Classification (GTDB taxonomy): domain Bacteria; phylum Pseudomonadota; class Gammaproteobacteria; order Steroidobacterales; family Steroidobacteraceae; genus JBQTHP01. The sequence continues at coordinate 31,382 of JBQTHP010000044.1, read as the reverse complement.
GACGGCACGTGGGGAGGACACCTGATCGAGTGGAACGACGTCTTCGACACGGTGCTCGAAACCGGCGACCACGGGGCGTTCAACAGCTGGGGCCGCGATCGTTTCTGGCACCCGGATCGCGCGACGATGGATCAGATCAACCACGAACATCCGGGCTTGTGGAAACTGGACGCGCTCAAGCCAGTCGTGATCCGGCGCAATCGTTTCCGCTGCGATCGCGGTTGGGATATCGACCTCGACGACGGCTCGTCGCACTACCAGATCTACGAGAATCTCCTGCTGAGCGGCGGCCTCAAGTTCAGGGAGGGATTTCAACGTGCCGCATGGAACAACGTGCTCGTGAACAACGGTTTCCATCCGCACGTGTGGTTTCAAGACAGCGGCGACAGGTTCGAGCGCAACATCGTGATGGCGCCCCACCAGCCGATCCTGGTCGAGCACTGGGATGCCACTATCGACTACAACTTCTTCCCGACTCGCTCCGCACTCGAGCAGTCCCGCGCGCTCGGTCTCGACGCGCATTCACTCGCCGGAGATCCCGCATTCATTAATGCAGCGGCCGGAGACTTCCGGGTCGCCGACGGCAGCCCTGTGATCAAGATTGGATTCAGAAATTTCTCAATGGATGGATTCGGAGTCACCAACCCGAAGTTGCAGCGTCTGGCCCGCCAAGTCGAGATACCGCCGCTTGTCACTCTGCGGGTGAGCGACGCCGCAAGCCGGCACACCTTCTTGGGCGCGATCGTCAAAGGCGTGACCTCAACCGGCGAGCAGTCAGCCCTCGGCCTGGCCGAGGCGAAGGGTGTACTCGTCCTGGACGTTCCTCGGGACTCCTTGGCTGCGTATTCAGGTCTCGAGCCGAGCGATGTCATTTTGCGCGCGCCGGCGGATGATTTCGGCCCGGTGCAACCCATCGACGGCGTGGCGACGCTGATGCAGCTCTACTTCGCCCGGCGGTGGCGCGGACAGCAGGATGTGATAGTGCTGCGCGACCAGGCAGAGACGCAGATTACGCTCAGGTTTGCGAAGGAATGATGGAAAAGGAATTGCCTCGGAGGGTGTTTGTGCAGGGGAGGGTCGCGACGACCGTCCTCGGCTTCGGTGGAGCGCCGATCGGCAATCTCTATGCGCCCGTGGAAGAAAACGCGGCCATCGCGACGATCCATGCGGCGCACGCCGCAGGGCTGCGCTACTTCGATACGGCGCCGTACTACGGGTACGGCCTCAGCGAGGAGCGAATGGGTAGAGCGCTCGAAGGCACGCCGCGAGATTCGCTGGTGATCTCGACGAAGGTCGGACGCCTCGTTGTCGGAGACCCGCACGGCGAGTCGCCGGGAGGGCATTTCGCTATCTCCGGGCGTGGCGCGAAGTTCGACTACTCGCGCGCCGGGATTCTGAGATCGTTCGAAGGGAGTTTGCGCAGGCTCCGCACGGACTATATCGACATTCTCCTGCTGCACGATGTCGGGCACCTAACGCACGGAAGCAGGCACCGCGAGATGCTCGCACAGGCGCTCGACGAATCCTTGCCGGCCATGGAAGAACTCAAGCGATCGGGAGCCTGCCGGGCGATCGGCATCGGAGTGAACGAGCAGGCCGTGTGCTTGGAACTGATGTCCCTCGTTCAGCTCGACTGCATCATGTTGGCGGGGCGCTATACGCTCCTCGAACAGTCGGACAGCGTCGACGTGATGAGCGCAGCGCAAACCACCTCGGTTGCGATCATTGCCGCTGCTCCTTTCAACTCAGGCTTGCTCGCGCACCCTCCCGCTGCCGGCGATACGTACAACTACGGTCCCGCGGGCGAGCACATCCTGCGCAAGGCACAGCAGATCCATGCTGTCTGCGTCGAGCACAATGTCGACGTAGGCGCTGCTGCCCTGCAGTTTCCGTTGGCTCACCCTTCCGTGATATCGGTCGTCGCCGGCGTTCGTTCTGTCGATGAAGCGGCCGGAGCGGCGCGCCGCCTCGCCGCACCCATACCAGCTGCGCTGTGGCGAACGTTGCTGGCGAAAAAACTGATAAGGCCTGGAACGCGAGTACCACAGTGATCGTCGATTCGCACCAGCATTTCTGGCGGCTGGACCGCGGAGACTATGCTTGGCTTACGCCGCAACTCGGTCCGCTTTATCGCGATTACGGACCGGACGACCTCGCGCCGCTGCTTGCGGAGTGCGAGGTCAATGCGACGGTGCTCGTGCAGGCAGCGGCGAGCGAACGCGAAACGCTCTACCTCTTCGAGCTCGCCCGAAGCAACGGTTTTGTGGCGGGTGTCGTGGGTTGGGTCGACTTCGAAGCTCCTGATGCGGCACGCCGCATCGCGTCGCTCGTGAGCGAAGGTCGTGGGCTGCTCAAGGGCCTTCGACCGATGGTGCAGAACATCGACGATCCTAACTGGCTGCTGCGTCCCGCGCTCGATCGAGCGTTCGAAGCCACGATCGAGCACGGGCTCGCGTTCGATGCGCTCGTGCAACCCAGGCACCTCGAAGTCCTGCAGCAGCGCTTGGCGCGCCACCGCGAGCTGCGCGCTGTGCTCGATCATGCCGGGAAGCCTTCGATTGGCGAGCGAGCGCTCGAACCGTGGGCAAGCGACATCGCCCGCCTGGCGAGCGGCACGAACGTCTATTGCAAGCTCTCTGGGCTGGTCACGGAATGCGGCGAGCGATGCGATGCGAACGTGCTCGATCCGTACGTCGCTCACGTGTTCTCGTGCTTCGGAAGCGAACGGGTCCTGTGGGGGAGCGACTGGCCCGTCCTCAGTTCGCGTATCGGCTATGCGAGGTGGTACGAGATGGCGCGCGACTGCGTCGCGAGGCACGCTGCCGGGTCCGAGCCGCACGTATTCGGCGCCAACGCAATGCGGTTCTACGGCCTGTCTGCCGATCAGAAGCCGCCCGCTACCGGAGAGACTCGCAATGGCTGAGCGATTTGTCTCTAAGCCCGGCTGCAGTACACCTGACCAAGGGAGTGCACTCGCATGAGCGGACGCCTGACGGGAAAGTTCTGTCTGATCACGGCAGCTGGCGCCGGAATCGGCCGCGCCACTGCGCTTGCCTTTGCAGCGGAGGGCGCAGGGGTACTCGCAACGGACATCGATGTTGCCGCGCTCGATGCGCTCGCCGCAGAGAATGCCTCGATCCGGGTTCACCCGCTCGACGTCACAGATGCCACAGCGATAGGCGAACTCGCTGCGGCCAACGAAGCGTTCGACGTTCTTTTCAACTGTGCGGGAATCGTGCACTCGGGCGATCTCCTGCATACCGAGGAAGCCGCGTGGCGGCGTTCCTTCGCGGTGAACGTCGATGCGATGTACCTGATGTGCAGGGCGGTGCTGCCGGGAATGCTGCAAAGAAATCACGGCAGCATCATCAACATGTCATCCGTCGCCTCGAGCGTGAAGGGCGTGCCTAATCGTTGCGCATACAGCGCGAGCAAAGCCGCGGTCATCGGGCTGTCGAAGGCCATCGCGGCGGATTACGTGACGCGGGGTGTCCGCTGCAACGCGATCTGCCCGGGAACGGTGAACACACCGTCGCTTGCCGAGCGTGTGACGAGCCAGGGAGGTGATCCGCAAGCTGCGTGGAAGAGCTTCATCGACCGCCAGCCCATGGGTCGACTTGGCGAGGCATGGGAGATCGCGGCCCTGGCGCTCTATCTGGCATCGGACGAGTCGTCGTTCACGACGGGAGCGATTCACATCATCGACGGTGGCTGGACCGGCTAACGCGGAGCACGAAGTGAAACTGATCAGATACGGTCCACCCGGCCGCGAGCTGCCGGGGATCGTCGACGCACAGGGTGGATTGCGAAGTCTCTCTGGTGTTGTCGACGATATCTCCGCCGAAGTCCTCACGCGCCCTTCCCTGCGGAAACTATCGCAGATTGATGCCCTGCAGCTGTCCGAAGTACCCGCTGACGTAAGGCTCGGCGCACCTGTGGGCAAAGTAGGCAAGGTCATCTGTGTCGGCCTGAACTACGTGGACCATGCCGCGGAATCGGGAGTCTCCGTGCCTGAACAGCCCGTGCTCTTCATGAAAGCGACCACTGCGCTCTGCGGCCCCAACGATCGTGTCGTGATCCCACCCGGCAGCGAGAAGACCGATTGGGAAGTGGAGCTCGGGGTGATTGTCGGCGAGGCGGCGCGGTGTGTCAGCGTCGAGCGGGCGCTCGACCACGTTGCCGGCTATGCAATAGTCAACGACGTGTCCGAGCGTACCTTCCAGCTCGAGCACGGTGGCCAGTGGGTCAAGGGCAAAAGCTGCGACACGTTCGGCCCGATCGGCCCCTGGCTCGTCACCCGCGACGAGATCGCGGATCCGCAGAACCTCGCGATGTGGCTCGAAGTGAATGGCCGCCGCTACCAAGACGGCAATACGCGCGCAATGGTCTTTGGAGTGGCGGAACTCGTCAGCTACATCAGCCGCTACATGACGCTGATGCCCGGCGACATCATCAGCACCGGCACGCCTGCCGGTGTGGGAATGGGGCAGCGTCCGCCGGTTTACCTCAGGCCGGGTGATGTTATGCAGCTCGGCATTGTAGGTCTCGGGCATCAGCGCCAGGAGGTCACGGAATGGCAGGCATGAGAAACAGCGCGGCGGTGCCCACGGGAAATACCGCCGAGCACTCCGGGCACAACGAGAAAGACTGATCGGGAATCCGATGGCGGCGATCACTGCGCTCAAGACATACGACGTGCGGTTTCGCACGTCGGAACATCTCGACGGGTCGGACGCGATGAATCCTGAGCCGGATTACTCCGCCGCGTGCGTCGTTCTCGAAACGGACGACCCGAATGGGCTGCGCGGCTACGGTCACGTGTTCACCATCGGCCGAGGCAACGAGGTGCAGACAGCAGCTTTGTCCGCGTTGAAGGACCTGGTAGTCGGGTGTGATGTGGACTTTCTCGCTGCCAATCTTGGCCATTTCGCGCGCACGCTCACCGGCGACTCGCATTTGCGCTGGCTAGGACCAGAAAAGGGCGTCATTCACATGGCGATCGGCGCCGTCGTCAACGCGGCTTGGGACTTGGCTGCACGACGTGCCGGGAAGCCTGTGTGGCGCTTCATCGCTGACATGAATCCCGACCAGATCGTCGAGGCGATCGACTTCCGCTATATCACGGACGCACTAACGCCGGAGGAGGCAAAAGCGCTGCTGGAAGCGACTCTCCCGGAACGAGCGAGGCGCACCGAGATACTCCTTGAGCAAGGCTATCCAGCGTACACAACCTCGCCAGGATGGCTTGGTTACAGCGACGAGAAGCTGATGCGTCTCGGACGCGAGGCGGTCGCCGACGGCTTTCAGACCATCAAGATCAAGGTAGGCCTGAATCTCGAGGACGATGTCCGGCGCTGCCGAAAGGCTCGCGAAGCGATCGGCGCGGATACGAAACTGGCGTTGGACGCCAATCAGCGATGGGACGTGGATTCCGCGATCCACTGGATTCGACGGCTGGCGCCGTTCGACATTGCGTGGATCGAGGAGCCGACGAGCCCAGACGACGTGCTGGCCCATGCAGCCATCCGTCGCAGCGTTGCCGTGCCGATATCGACAGGAGAACATACCCACAACCGCATCATTTTCAAGCAGCTTTTCCAGGCAGACGCGGTCGACCTGATCCAGATCGATGCGGTCCGCGTCGGCGGCGTCAACGAGAACCTCGCCATTCTGCTGATGGCGGCAAAGTTCGGCGTGCGGGTATTTCCGCATGCAGGCGGCGTCGGCCTGTGCGAACTCGTGCAGCATCTCGCGATGGCCGACTTCGTCGCCATCAGCGGGCGCAAGGAAGATCGGGCTATCGAGTACGTCGATCACCTGCACGAGCACTTCGTGGACCCCGTCCGCATCGTGCGTGGCCGATACATGCCGCCGACGCAGCCCGGTTTCTCGGCACAGATGCACGCGCATTCGATCGCCGATCACTTATATCCCGAAGGACCCGCCTGGCGAGGGCACGAGCGGGCAGTACGGACGCGCTGAGCGCGAATAGCATGCCCGCGCCGATTACATCGGTCATGGAATTGCGGAGGCTCGCGCGAAAGCGGGTGCCCCGCGCCTTCTTCGAATACGCCGATGGTGGCTCTTACGACGAGGTCACGCTACGAGCTAACCGCCACGCATTCAGTCAAATTCGCTTTCGGCAGCGAGTATTGATCGACGTCGATCGCCGTTCGCTGGCCACGACCATCGTCGGCCAACCGGTGTCGATGCCGCTCGGTCTCGCCCCCACCGGACTCACGGGTCTGCAGTGTGGAGCGGGCGAGATTCACGCAGCGCGCGCCGCCGCGGGTGCCGGTATCCCGTTCTGCCTGAGCACCATGTCGATCTGCTCGATCGAGCAGGTACGCGCCGCGGTATCGGGCGCGTTCTGGTTCCAAGTCTATGTGATGCGGGACCGAGGGTTCACGCGCGAGCTTATCGATCGAGCGGCGCAGGCTGAATGTTCGGCGTTGGTGCTCACCGTGGATCTCCCCGTGCAGGGGCAGCGTCATCGCGACATCCGCAATGGGCTGACCGTGCCTCCGAAGCTCACGCTCGCCAACTGCATCGATGTCCTTGCGAAGCCGCGCTGGATCTGGAGCGTGGTGCGTGCACCGAGCCGGTCATTCGGCAACCTCGCTGGCCGCATTTCTGGTGCCGAAAGCCTCAATACGCTCGCCGAGTGGATCGGTCGACAGTTCGATCCAACGCTGAGCTGGCGCGACCTCGATTGGATCCGCGCGAGGTGGAAGGGAAAGCTGCTCCTCAAGGGCATTATGGACATCGAGGATGCGAGGAGCGCGGCGGCAGCAGGCGTCGATGGGATCGTCGTGTCCAACCACGGAGGACGCCAGCTCGACGGCGCAGTGGCTTCGGCTAACGTCCTTGCAGGTATCGCCGAGGCCGTTGCCGATCGGTGCGAGGTGCTGTTCGATGGCGGGATCATGAGTGGGCAGAGTCTGCTCAAAGCGCTCGCGCTCGGCGCACGCGCTGGACTGATCGGGAGAGCCTACCTTTACGGACTCGGAGCGATGGGGGAAATAGGTGTGACACAGGCCATCGAGATCATCCGCAGCGAACTGGATGTCAGTATGGCGCTCACGGGCCAGCGCGATGTCACTTCCCTCTCCCGGGAGATACTCCTTCATCCCGATGGTCGCCCGTACGGCGCGGCCCGCAAGCGGACGCAAAAGTCCGATGCTCGCTTCTAACTTCCCTCATCCGATTGTCGGCGGCCTGCCTGCATCTCCCGCAAGGTTTCTTGAAGCGAGAAGATCCGGGCCATCGGAAGCCATTTCTGCCCCGGGCGTGCCCACGGCAGCGCACGTTGGAACTTCCACATGAATTTCTCCCATGCTTGCACGCGCACATTCCCCGCATCGGCGCGTGCCTTGGCCGCCAAGTCGAAATCTTCCGGAACGTCCATCACAAGCACCAAGCGGCTGCCGGTCCTGTAGATCTCGAGGTCGCGCACACCGGCCGCACGGATTGAATAGACGACTTCGGGCCATACGCGATCGGCACGATGCCAGCGTTCGTACTCCGCTATCAGCACTGGATCGTCATGCAGATCGAGAGCGAAATAAAGCCGCGACACACTGCGCTCCTTCAGCACTAAACGTGCGGACGCCGTGAGAAGACACCCACGAACGCGAAACACACCAGTGGGACGGCCATCGCCCAGTGAATGCCAGCGAAGTCGGATAGCGCGCCCATGAGGGCGGTGATTACGGCACCGCCGATGATCGCCATTACGATTAGGGAAGAACCCAGCTTGCGGTCGCCATCGTCCAAGTTACCGATACCGAGGGCAAAGATCGTCGGGAACATCACCGACATGAAGAAACTGCTCGCCACGACGGCATACAGACCGATCCTGCCGGGCAGCGTGACGGCTACCGAGCACAGCGCGATGTTGATCGCGGCGAACGCAAAAAGGATTCGCTCCGGCGCGAGATAACGCATGAGGTACGCGCCGACGAATCGCCCGACCATGAAAGCCACGAGCGATGCCGTAAGGTAGTCGGCAGCGAGGCGCTCGGGCGTTCCCGGGACCGTCCCCTGTGCGTAACGTATGAGGTAACTCCAGATGCCGACCTGCGCGCCAACGTAGAAGAACTGCGCCGCCACGGCGAGCATTAAGTGTCCGTTGCCGAGGAGGCGCCGGAGGTGACGGCCGCCGCTCACCGAGTCAGCGACTCGCCGCGCCGTAGCGGGAAATGCCGTGAAAGCGATCGCCAGTCCCCACAGGAGGACGACAGCACCGATGACGAGATAAGGTACCTGGACCGCGGCCGACTGCGAAGCGTAGTAAGCCTCGCGGGCTGTAGCCGACATTGATGTGATCTGCTCCGGGGTGTATTCGGTACCGGAAAAGATGAAGTTGCGTCCGATCAGGATGCCTGCAATCGATCCCACCGGATTGAAGGCCTGTGCGAGATTCAGGCGCCGAGCGGCCGTGTCTGCCGGGCCAAGCACCATGACGAGTGGATTCGCGGATGTTTCCAGGAACGCAAGCCCGCTCGCGAGAACGAATAACGCTATCAGGAAAAGTGCATATGTGTGAGCTGCCGCCGCCGGGAAGAAGAGCCATGCGCCCGTTGCATACAGCAGTAGGCCGAGGACTACCGCGCCCTTGTAGCCGTAGCGACGCATAAAGTTGCCGGCCGGGATCGCGAAAACGAAATAGCCGAGATAGAAAGCGCTCTGGACCAGCCCCGCCCCGAAATCCGATAGCTCGAATGCCTTCTTGAACTGCTTAATCAGGATGTCGTTGAGATTGTTCGCCATGCCCCACAAAAAGAAGAGGCCGACGATCAGCACCAGTGGCAGCCACGCAGTCCTCACCGCCAGTGCGCGACCGACACTCGTCAAGGCCTTGGCTTGCGAGTCTGCTTCTACTTTCATCGAAGAAACTCGGCTGACGTTGTCGGCACGGTGAAGCGCACTCGCTTCGCCTGCGTGCTTCTGTGTATACAATGCATGTGCGCATGAGAACGTGCCCGAAGCAGTTGGCTCGCGCGCAAGTCCCATAGAAGAAGACCCGGAGGCCGGCCGAGAGGGATTGGATGAGATCGAAGGCGCAGAAGTACAGCGCACCAGCCCTCGAGAAAGGACTGGACATTCTCGAGCTCCTGGCACGCGCATCGACACCGATGACCATGGGCGAGATCTCCCAAGGGGTCGGCAGATCTCGTAACGAGATCTTCCGCATGCTCCAGGTACTCGAGAAGCGGGGTTATCTCGTCAAGTCGCCTGGAGATTCCGGCTACTCGCTGAGCAATCGACTCTTCATGCTCGGAACGCAGCAGCCGCGGATCAGCAACGTGACCGAACTCGCGATTCCGGTCATGCGCCGGCTTGCGGACCAGATCGGCCAGCCCTGCCACCTCGTGACAGCTTCGGAAGAGGAGATCGTCGTCATCGCACAAGTCGACGCGCCGAGCGACGTGGGCCTGGTCGTCCGCGCAGGCCATCGTAGGCCGCTCGCGCACTCTACCTCGGGTTTGGTGCTCTTTGCGTTCCAGTCCGATGCAGTGCGCAGTCGCTGGCTGCAGATGCTCGATGCGGGAAGTGTCGCCTACGACCGCACGACTTTCCTGAAGTTTGCCGAGCAGGTTCGGCGCAGAGGTTATGCGAGGCGTGCGAGCGAAGCGGTCGATGGTGTGGTCGACCTCTGCGCGCCGGTCATGCAGCACGGACATGCCGAATATACGTTGACGGTACCGTTCATTCGCCGCCATCCGGAGCTGATCAAGGAAGCCGGCGTCATCGAATTGCTCTGCGCGGCGGCAGCCGAGGTTTCCAACGCGCTGAAGTACGGTCCGCCGCGTGCCTCGGCCGGTGCACTCGGTTAGACGGCTACTCGCCACGAATCGCCCGCCGCAGCGCTGCCATTTGGCTTCGTGCCGCGTCTCCGATCGTGCCGTCCTGATAGATGCCGAGATTGATCGTGACGGGCACTTGGTGCCTCGCGTTCGCTTTCACGAACTCGATAAGCTCTCGATCAGAGAAGCGCAGCGGCTCCATCTCCGCATTGGGAACGGAGTGCACCCAAGGCGCGTCCGCGAACAGGAGGAAATGGCTCTGCAGTCCGATAGCGGGCCCGGACGATGCATAACGAGCTTCCGCGGGTCGAACGATCCCTCCCACCTCGCCTGCCCAGTAATCCTGCCACGCAGTGTCGATCGGATAGACCCAGAAGTTGTAGGCGGCGATCCGGGCGGGATTGCCCGCGCGCACATGAGGGATGAGCTTGCGCAGGTCGATTCGCGGATAAGCTTCCAGCGACTGGTACCAGCCATCGAACCAGTATCCGGCGACGAGATGTCCATAGCGCTCGCCCATCTCCTTGAGGATATCTTCGTGAATCCTGAAGTACTGCGCGTCGCTCGATTCGCCGAGTTTTCCGAGCGTATGCGATGCGATGTAGAGGATAAGCGGGACGTTGCGCTCCGCGAGCGCTTTCGCGATATCGGCGAGCAGGTCACGCCGCGTCGTCGCTCCGGGATGAACGCGAGCCCAGGCTCCGATCGGCGCCGGGCAGTGAGGTTTTGCATGATTGACGGTGAAAATCACGTAGCCGGCGCCTGTATCCTCCACCATTCGGGCGAACGAGACCGCCTCGAACGCGCTCACTGCCTGTTCATAGCTGAGGGCTTGTCCGTACCGAGGCTGCGATTCGCTGGTCCAATGGAACATCACACCGTAGCCGGCGCGCGCCAGCCAATCCGTGCTCGCCCGCTGCCCGACGGCGGCGGCATCCCGGATGGCCGCTCCTTCGACCGGGAGCAACTCGATCGAACGGATTCGCACCTCGCCCGCGACCGCGGGAATTCGTAGCTGCACGCGAAGAGGTCCTTGCTCAAGGCGAAGTCGCTCCGCGACGGTTGTCCGGCCGAAGTTGATCAACCGATCTTCGAAGACGCCGGGCTGGATCGGCAACGCGCCAGCCATGACTTTTTGCCCTACCGACAGCGAGAAGAGCGTCGCCAGCGTGTCGCTGGAGTGAACGATGGAAATCCGATAATCGCCCTCCTTTGCCAAATCAGCAGTCCATTCGATCGTCGATTTCCCTGTCGTCACGAGCCATCGGGGACCTTCCTCGAAGCGGGAAGCCCCTGCGAGACGCGCGGTCGCGCCGTAGAGGCGAACGCCGCCTTGGGCTGAGGCGATATCTGCCGCGGACGAGATCTGCATGGCCAGCAGCCAGAACGCTGCAAGCTGGCCTGACCGGGCACGCAAGGACCACGAGGAGTCCGCGCGAAGTCTGCATGTATAGCCAAAATGCATTGTGTGCATAGGTGAACATGCAGTTTATATATACGAAACTGCGGATCTGCAAGCCGGAAGGCGAGCGGCGATTATCACCCCTGCAGCCCATACGCCATCGGGATTACGAGCATCGATTAAAGCCGAGAATCGGCTGCGCCGGCTTCGGGCTGTTTCGAGAGATGATTGCGCGCCAACTCAAACTGCGGCGTGTTCGTCGCGGGGCTGCACAATGCTGACCGGATGCGGACTAGGCTCTCTTAGCGGCGAGCCGCTGTCCGCCTCGGGCAATCGAGCCGCGTTCCATCCGGCCGCCCAAACTCGATTGCAGTAGCTCGCTCAGCGCGAGCCCGCATGTCCAGCACCTGGCGATCTTTGGTGGCACGCCGCAAATTGCCGTGGACTCGAACCCGCCGCTCGTCGCCCGCTTGGAGCTACCTTGCAAGGCCACTCGCTCATTCGCGCCGACGACGAAATTACTGAGGACCTTAACGCGACGTCATGACAGAGCACGCGTCATACAGAGTGATAGAGGCGACATATAGGCGACGCGCGTTTTCTTGTCTCACCAAGTCCCTGAGGCGAGTGAGGAATTTCTGATCGTCGGTCCAGTCCATCATGGGGGCCACGTTTATGCGGCGATCGACCAGATTCATCGTCTTGACTCTTGCAGCAGTCCGTTTCTCCAGTCAAACCGCGTCGATCCAGGACTTCAGATATCGCCCGACCACGACTTGTCACCCCTGTAGATAGTGTCCCCCTGCCATCGCAAAATCGATGCTGGCCGGTCGCCGTGCCCGCGTCCGCAAGTTCCTGCATCGCACGATCTTCACCGCATATCGCCAGCGATAAGCGTTTCGTCGTCGTTCAGCCTTGACGATGCGTTCACCGGACAATCGTGGTCGGCCCGATGAGCCCGATCCTGAGTGCGGCTATTTTCCGTGCGCAGGTCGCAGGCATATGTCCACTGCGGGTGTGCTCGCTGCTGCGGCGCCCAATGTCTGGCGCAAGAGCAGCCGCGCACGATAATCGCGAGTCTTGACGGTCGCTACGGCGATTCCGAGACATGCGGCTGTTTCCTTGACGGAGAGTCCTCTCACTTCGCGCAGCATGAAAACAGTGCGAAAGTGTCCGGGTAGCGCTGCGATCGCCTGTCCGAGACTCCTCTGCATGTCTCCGCGTGCGCACGCGACCTCCGGGTTGGAATCCTCTGTATCGCTTGCGACTCGTCCGCCTATGCTCGGCTGGTGGCGCTCGTCACCGCAGGACAAATCGGATTCCAGGGTGAAGGCCGCGTTGCGCTTGGCCCGTGCACGCAGGCGATCGATGGCCTCGTTGCGCACGATTCGCGCGAGCCAGTTGCCGAAGCTCGCCACGCCGTCGAAGCCTGACAGGCCGCGATAAGCCCTCAGGTAACTCTCCTGCAACACATCTTCGGCTTCGCTTGGTTCCCCCATGAGGCTGACCGCGTATCGGAAGAGCCGCTGATTGTGCCGCCGCATGATCTGTTCGAACGCGCGACGATCATGGTCTGCAGCACGGTGCACGAGCGTGAGCTCGTCGCTGCATGGTGGCTCGGCGTCTCTGCGCTGCGAAGGTACGCTATCCATATGCCGCACGCGTTTCAGCCGCACTGGGGCCGGCGAAGTGCCGCGCGGCGAGCTCGCGCCGGCGCGGAACGATGAGAACGTCGCAGTCTGTCGCTGCCACGGCACGGGCAGCGACGCTCGTACTGATCATGCTCTGCAGAACTCCATGCGCACGTGTGCCTACGATGAGCAGATCCGGCTCGCGCCGTTCCATCGCCCGTCCGATCGCGCTCAAGGGGGACGCGTCGTCAATTTCGACCTCATAGCGCCCTTGATCCACGCCCGCCCGAGCGAGAAGCTGATTCAGCTGCCGCCGTTCGCGGCGCTGCCAAGCCGTCGCGAAAGCCGCGACCGTATCGTCACGAACGCCCACGCGTTTCAGCATCCCCTTGTAAGGCGGTTCGAAGGCGTGGACGATCGAAACGGCAGCGTCCTCGAGCGGCACAAGTGCTTCAGCGGCCCGCACCGTGTGTATGGCAGCGTTCGAGAGGTCGAGTGCGAGCAGGACGTTGCGATAGGCGTTGCGCGGCTCGCGCCGGACCAGCAGGACCGGGCATTGTCGGTGGCGCAGCAGACGCGCCAAGGTCGTACCAATAAGAGAATCGGGCATGCCGCGGGTTCGATGCGGCCCCAGGATGACGAGGACCGCCTCGAGCTCCTGCGCCGTTCGGGCGATCGCCTCCGGCGCGCTGCCTAATCGAATCACGACTTCCGGAACCGTCTGAAAGCGCGACGTCGGAGACAACGCACGCGAACGCAGATGCAGTCGCGCCCGATCGATTCGCTGTTCGAGCTGCCTGGCAGCGCTACCGTAAGAGAGGACGTGCACGAGTGACCAGCTCCTGCCGAGCTGGTCCGCAAGCATGCCCGCCCGCTCCACGGCGAATTCGGTCTTCGGCTGGAGGTCGGTGGCCGCCAGCAAGCCTCTCGCCATGACGGCCATCACGCCGCCGCGTCGTTTGCTCGCGAGAGCGCTTCAGCATCGCGACATCCTGTGCTCGCATCGGGGGCGTGCATGACCTGCAGCAGGCGCAGCTTTCGCAATCCGCCCGGCATCTGCCATTCCACCTCGTCACCTTCGCGATATCCGAGCAGCGCGGTGCCGAGCGGCGCGAGGACAGATACCCGGTTCGCCGTCAGGTCCGCATCCGAAGGGAACGCCAGCGTGTACTCGACGCGTTCTCCGCTCGTCATGTCCTGGAGCCACACCCTGGCGTGCATCGTGACGACATCGGCGGGGACCTCGCACCGGTCCACAAGGACGGCTCGCTCGAGCTCAGCTTGCAGATCACGCAGATGAGCGTGGTCCTGCGCAAGCGTCGCGCTCCGTGCATCGAGCAGCGCCCTGAGCCGCTGCACGTCCGTTTCGGTGATCATGATGGTGCGTCTTTTCACGATGACTCTCTCCGCAATCGATTCCGGCTCATGTGCCGTCCGCTATTTCCTTCGCCACTCTTCTATATCAGCCGCTGACTTCCATCTATTAGAATTAATATACGTATCCGTTAACACTTCTAGAACGTTCAACATGCGCGGTAGCCGCCGACTCAACTACCAGCACCTGCTTTATTTCTGGGCCGTGGTGCGCACCGGAAGCCTGAGGCGCGCGTGCGAGGAGCTGCACCTCTCGGCGCCAGCGATCAGCGCGCAGTTGAAGACTCTCGAGGCGCGTCTTGGCGAGAAGTTGCTCGAAAAGTCCGGACGCACTCTCGTTCCGACGGAGACCGGCCGGCTCGTTTACCAGTACGCGGACGAGATCTTCGGGCTCGGACGGGAGCTTCTCGATGCCCTCGAGCATCGGCCAACGACACGTCCACTACGGCTGACCGTCGGCATCGACGATGTACTACCGAAGGAGATCGCACATCGGCTCCTCGAACCGGCACTCTCCCTGAGCCAGCCGTTACGGATGGTCTGTCGCGAAGGAACGCTCGAGCGGCTGGTTGCCGAGCTCTCGGTCCACGGAATGGATGTCGTGCTATCGGATTCCCCGATCACGCCGAGTCTCAACATCCGCGCCTACAATCATCATCTCGGAACGTGCGACGAGCTCTGGATGGCCACACCGCCGCTTGCGAAGAAGCTACGACCCAAATTCCCCAGATCGTTGAACGGCGCACCCGTGCTGCTGCCGACCGACGATACGGCGATCCGCCGGGCACTCGATCTGTGGCTCGACCGAAACGAGGTGCGACCGGTGATTGTCGGCGAGTTCGAGGACTACGCGCTGCTGCGCGAGTTCGCCGGTGCGGGCGCAGGACTCGCGCCGGTGCCGGCCGTGCTGGAAGCGCAGTTCCGCAGGCAGTACGGGTTTGCGACGGTCGGCCCTGCCCGCGGCGTGAAGGCCGAGTTCTATGCGATCTTGCTGGAGCGCAAGATCAAGCATCCAGCTTTGCGGGCGATCTCCGATACCGCTCGCCAGATCTTCAGCGGCTAACGCGATTCGCGTCAGTTCCGGATGAGGGCGGGAACGTACGCCCAGCCAGCCTGAATGCCGATATCCGGAGTGTTGTTGATGTTCTGCACATTCTCCGTCAGCGCGAGTGACACCAGGCTGCCACCTCTGCGGTAACGAACACCGGCCGTCAGTAGATACTTCCGCGCGAGCAGCTCTTCGAGATCGGTTTCACGATGGGAGTACACACTGTCGCTCGCGTAAGCCTGCAGTATGAGATTCGTCCGGGCCGTCATCCGCCGCTCGTAGCCCAGGACGAGCGTGGGCACGATTTGCGACTGCACCGAGACGAGGCCACCGTCGCCGTCGTAGTACACCGCGGACGCATTGACGAAAAACGCGTGATGCTGCGAGAACCTTTGCAGTCCCGCCTGCACGCCAACATCGGCGCTCCCGGTCGATAGCCACGTGCGGTGCCCACCGACGGGTAGCTTGATGGCTGACTCCAGAACGAGTTTCCAGCGATCCGGCATTCGTAAGCCGGTGTAACGAATCCCCAGGGTTGGATCGAGCAGACCGCCGCTCGTCGGTGCTTCGAAGATGGCGCTTTCGGCCGATTTCAAATCGAAGATCGCATTGACATCGTTGCGGCTCAAAGCAGGCCGTCCAAACGTGCTGAATCCCAGCGTCTCATGGAACTGCTCGATCGCCCCGTCCATCGAGCCGCCGCCGTACCTGACGGCGCCGAGAATCGCATAGCCCGCCCAATCCTCGGCAAACTTGTAGTGCAACCTCATTTCGAGCTCCGTCAGCTCGAGGTCGAAGAGATAGTTTTCACCCGGAAGCTCGTGGATCGCCGTCCGCTCTGCCGGTCCCAGCTCGCGTCGGTCCGGGAGCGACGTCAGATAGCGTTCCACTCGTGGACTCAAGGCCCACGTATTCTGAAATGCGATCTCCGTTTCTATGCCCCATGAACCGACCGGCACAGAAACGGCGTGCGATGGACGCATGTCGAGCCGCAGAAATCCGAACGGTGTCAGATCGCGTGCGCGGAAAGGTCCCAGGTACGCACTCGTGCTCGTCGTGCCTTCATCCAGATCGTTTGCGTGAGTGGCGATGGCCACCGTGAGCGTAACGAGAATGGCGAGGCTGCGAAGCATGTCGATGACGTAGACGAATACCACTCTCGGCGCGTTCCGGCCCGGGCGCGGGAACCTGACAAGAGCCCGGATCGTCCTTCTCTGCGACCACCGCGCCCGCTCGGGCTATGCGGTGACCCATGCAACCACTTGAGCGTGCAGGATGCCATTCGCGCCGAGGATCAACGATGACATCACATCCGGTATGGCCGGCTTGTCCCGTTCGTTGCTGCAGATCTTTCGTGGCAGATTCTGCGATACCCTGCTGCCGAATCATGCCGCGAGGACTTTCGAAAAGGGTGAGGTGATCTACGAGCTCGGTGCTGAGGAAAGGATTTTCTTCTTTATTCGAACCGGTGTCGTGAAGGTCGGCACCATCACCGGTGACGGGCGTGAGGTCATCTACGACCTTCGCAAAGAAGGGGACGTCGTGGGAGAGCTCTCTGCCCAGTTTCCCGTGCGTCGGGATCGCGCCGTGGCGCTGGAACGTACAGAAGCAGTCCCCGTCGTCTTCGATGAGATCGTACACACGCTCGCCAAACATCCGGCTCTGCTGCACGACATTGTCGGAATATTCTGCAGCGCGCTTTCCGAGTGCTACGACCAGGTGAACAGGCTCGCCGCAGACGATGTCATGCAACGGCTGATCGACGTCCTCAAGAGTCTCGTCGGCAAGTTTGGCCAGCCGTTTGGAGAGCGCATCGAGATTACGACGTACCTGACGCAGAAAGAGCTCTCGCAAATGGTGATTGCACGCCGGGAGAGAGTCTCGACCGCGCTCAATTCCTTACGGCGGCGCGGCGTCGTGCAATATTCGCCGCGCGGGCATTTGCTCGTCGACATGAGAGCCCTCGCAAGCTGGTGACGCTACATGACCAATCCTGATGCGCGTCTCGCGGCCGTTCACAAGGATCTCAGATATTCGATGAGATCCGCCTTGTCTTTGTCGCTCAGCCGCAATTTCAGGAAACCATCGTAATGATCGACGACCTCCTGGAGCGTGGCAAAACGACCGTCGTGGTAGAAGCCGTGCTTATGAATCTTTTTGTCATCGAACAGAGCTCGCAACGGTGTAGTGACGTAGCTGCGTCCCGGCCCGCGGCTCGCCTGGAAATCGTCGATGCCGATGTCCTTCGCCGCATGCAGGTTGTGGCCAGGCTCGGTGAATAGCGGCGGAACGTGGCAGGTGGCGCACCTGGCCACACCATTGAACAGCGTCTCTCCGCGCGTAGCCGCTTGTGTGTTGAAGCTGCCTTTGGGAGCCTTGGGAGTCGGCATCGCAAGCTGATAGAAGTGCAAGGCCGGCAGTTTTGCCGTAATGAGGTCGACCTTATCGCGCTTGTGGCCCCATCCAGCCTTGGCGGCGATCGGATATTGGTCGGCATTCTCCAGACGCGAGTCAATGAAAGTGCCTTTGCCGTACATCTGAGTGTTGGCGACGTACGCGTTCCAATAAGTGACAGTGCCCCATCCACCCGTCCAGGTGTGATTGTTCACGCCCGCCAGGCCGAACGCAGAGGGCATCAATGTGGCAGCGCTCTTGCCGTCTGGCCGCCTGGCCTTTCCGTCCATGTTCAATTCGGCGTCATAACGACCCGGGCCCCAGCTGCTCAGCACGCTTTTGACGGTGGCCACGTCGACACCCAGCAGCTCGCTGAACGGCTTGAGGTTGGGCGCGATGGCAACGATTGCACCGATGTTGAGGTCGCGATTGCCCCAACCGTCGAGGCGCTTGCCAATACCAGCGGTGAACGAGTCGTCAACCGTTGAATGACAGAGTGCGCACTGGACGCCCAAGGACTGGAGTCTGCCATCACGGTTGAAGAAGCCGGTCACCCCGACGACTGTGTTGAGTTTCAACAAAGCGGCCGTGGTCGCCGGATCCCCCATGTCGACCTGGTTCGCCTTGATCTTGGCGACGAGCTCGGCAGGCAGCGCATCGGAATCAACCTTCAGCCCAAGTGCGAGCGCGGTCTTCGGGCTCACTCCTTCGCCGACTCCGCCGAGTTTCGTACCGACGATGGCTTCATGCAGCCGCAGCTTGCCGCCCCAGAAATCCTCCGATCCGAAAGTATCGAATCGGAATATCTTGCGGCCCTCTTCAAGCATTCGTGCGGCGTGGTCCTGAATCTGCTGGTCGTATCCAGCGTCCTTTGCCGGAGACACCACGACACCCAATCCCGTGAGCGCTATCGCGCAGCCACCTATCCAATGCTTTGCGAACGTCATGGCACTCTCCTGCGGAGATACCGAAGTGAACCTGCTGGAGACCACGCTCACGATGCCGAGCACCAATGTGCATCTGTGTTTTGACGAAGTCTACGCGGATTGAGCTGCGTCGTGAACGCGTGGGATCGTACGCCCGTGCCGAGTGTTACTTCGGTAACTGTAACGATTTGCTGCAAATGCACCGATTGCTTCAGGAGTACGATGCTTAGGCATCGATTGCTTCAGGAGTCCGAAATGTCACGCTGCTACGCCACTGCCTTCGCCTCGGTAGTTTTTGCGGGAGTGCTCGGAATGGTGGCTGTGGCAGTGTCGTCTGAAGACACGGCAGAGTCTCACGATGCTTACTCCCGGCTTTCCAGGCACGATCAGCGCAACTTCGCGAACGCGGTCGAGGAAATCGAACGCGGCCGGCAGATCTTCCGATTCGACACGTTCGGCGATGAGGCTTTCTGGGGTGACGCGCTGCGTTTGCACGAAGCCATTGCAGGTGCCGCTAATGGCGGAGTCGGGGCTGGAGTGAGTCCAGAAACGGCGCTCGATGTCGGCCTCAAGGTCGACGTCGAAGCACTCCCGCGGAAACTGCGCAATGACTTGCGAAAGGGTCGGGTCGATCTCTCCAATCCGGCGACTACGCTCGCGTTGTTGAGACTCGATGCGGTGGTGGGCGTACGGGGCTTCTTCGATGACACGGGCCAACGCCTCGAGTCGGTCGGCATCACCTGTGCGCTGTGCCATTCGGACGTGGACGACTCCTTCGCTCCGGGAATCGGTGAACGGCTCGATGGCTGGGCAGCTCGCGATTTGAACGTCGGTGCGATCATCGCGCTTGCTCCGAATGTGCAACCGTTGGTCGATCTGCTGGCCGTGGTTCATCCGACGATCGATGCGGCCACGGTGCGCACCGTCCTGCGAAGCTGGGGTCCAGGTAAATTCGACGCCGAGTTGTTGATGGACGGTAAGGCAACCCGCCCGGACGGCAAACCTGCCGCGACGCTGTTGCCGCCAGCATTTGGGCTCGCCGGCGTCAACCTGCACACCTGGACAGGTTGGGGATCGGTCACACATTGGAATGGCTTTGTGGCCAATCTGGAAATGCAGGGCCAAGGCGTTTTCTACGATCCTCGTTTGAACGATGCAGTCAAGTTCCCGATCGCCGCGGTGGCCGGTTTCGGCGATGTTCGCCACGACCCGGATCTCGTCACGGCAAAACTTGCGCCGTTACAAGTCTATCAGTTAATCCTGCAGGCCCCGAAGCCGCCACGCGGCAGCTTCAATGCTGCTGCGGCCAAGCGCGGTAAAGCTCTGTTCGCGGAGAAGGCTGACTGCGCGCGCTGCCACGTGCCGCCGTTATTCACCGAGCCTGGTTGGAACATGCACCGACCGGATGAGATCGGTATCGACAGCTTCCAGTCCGATCGCTCACCGGACGAGCATTACCGCACCTCGCCCCTCAAGGGACTATGGACCCACACCAAGGGCGGCTTCTATCACGATGGTCGTTTCGCAACGCTCGGCGACGTCATCGACCATTACGATGAGTTCTTCAAGCTCGGATTGTCCGACGCCGAGCGTGCGGATCTCGTCGAATACCTCAAGTCGCTCTGATCGCTTTCAGGTCTGAGCCGCTGCGGTCTTGTACGATGAGTCCCTTCTGCAGAAGCGTTGCGGCGAGCCCGAGGAAATACAGGTAGCCGCGGAGATTGCCGAAGCGCTCGATCAGACGGCAGAGCGGCGGGCCGGGCTCGCGGTGCGACAGCGTGCTCAACGTGCGCGTGGCTCCGACATCGGCCGGCGGGAACACATCGAGGCGTCCGAAGCCGCGCAACAATACGAGCCCGGCGCTCCACGGGCCGATGCCTGGCAGTTCGCGCAGGGAGGCCAGCGCATCGTTTGTCGTCAAGCAAGCGATGTGCTCTTCATCCAGCCGTCCCGACTCGATCGCCCGGCTCAGCTGCTGCAGCGTTTGTGCCTTTCGCGAGCTCAGGCCGCATGCGCGCAAGGCGTGCTCATCTGCCGTCGCAATGATCCGGGCGGTGGGAAACGCGTAGTACCGACGGCCGGCATGATCCACAGGCTGCCCGAAGCGTTCGACCAGTCGGCCCACGATGGCCACGCCCGCATCCAGACTCACCTGCTGAAACGGTACCACGCTCGCAAACGCCTCGAACAGCTCGGCGAATCGTGGAGGCCGCAGACCGCGCAGCGCGAGTGCCGCAGCACGAAGCGTCGGCTCGGCCAGTGCCAGATTCTGAAAGGGCTGCGGATCCACATCGAGACCGAGCACCCTCCTCAGCGTCCGCCCGAGGGTTGCACGATGCGCTGGGGGCGGGTTGCCTGATCGAACGACGAACCGGACGTCGGGCTCGTCGATGGTGCCGCGATCCTCAACTTCGACGAGCACGCACGAGTCCGCCGTCGACAACACGCGCAGGTAGCGACCGCCTTCCCATACGTCCACACGATTGGCAGGCCGTCGCTGCAACACGCGCACCGTGGCCTCGAGATGAAACGGCGATCGGGTGATCAGTTGGGTGATGATCCGCCTTCAGCTGCTTCGCCGGATGAGGTAATCGCGCAGAACGACTGCACCATTGTGCTCGACATCATGAGCGCTGTAGAGCAACGTGACCGTACCGCGCCTGCTCGCCTCGAGCAGCGGGTTCCAGGCTTCCTGATTTGCGTTCAATTCCTTTTTGTAGCGCCGACGGAATTCGTCCCAGCGCTCCACCCGATGTCCGTACCACTTGCGCAGCGCCGTGCTCGGGGCCACCTCTTTCAGCCACGCGTCGGCCTCGAGAGCCTCCTTTTTCATGCCTCGCGGCCAGAGACGTTCGACCAGGATTCGTCTGCCGTCACCGCGTGCGCGAGGCTCGTAAGCGCGTTTGACGAGTATCACGTCTTCTGTCCGCTTTTCATCTCATCGATCGTGTCGAGCGCAAGAACCGAATGCGCGTAGGCAGCACCAGCGCGCATCTCGGCTGCGACCCAGATCGCCTCCATGATCTCCTCGGAGCTCGCACCCTGTCGGAGCGCCGATCGGGTATGCCCGCGGATGCAGTACGGACACTGGGTAATGTGCGCGGCGGCAACCGCAATCAGTTGCTTGGTCTTTGCGGGCAATGCACCTTCGGCGAACACCCGCTCACTGAAGCTCGTGAAAGCCTCATGGATATCCGGCGCGAGCTGCTTGCGCGTGGCGGCGAGCTGCGGTGTCGTGTGCGGCAACATCTCTTTCGACATCTCGTCACTCCGCTCTAGTCATCATCGAGCGGTGAGAGCCGCCCGGGCCGTATGCGGTCGTCCGAGCGACCCTTGAGATAGGCGTACAGGTTCTCCCAGTTTTCGGTGACCATCTTGCTCGAACTGAACGGCGGCATGCCCTTCACCGGTCGGCCGTTCATGACCGTCGTATGGAACTCTTCCTTGGTGAGCCGTTTCAGCGACTCCACGAGCGACGGGCCGACGAGCCCTTCCTGTTCGGCACCGTGGCAACGTTCACACGCGAGAGCGCGCCATGTCTTCCAACCCGCCAGCGTTTTGGCATCGACCTTGTTTCCGTCCTCGACGGTATAGAGCGTGTCCGCGCTGGCGATGCCCGACGCGAACGTCGCTGCGACAGCCGCCATTCCGATGAGCAGGGATCGTAACTCGTGTCTCATGACGTGCTCCTGAATCCTGAGTCTGCATGCGCCTCGAAGTACTCTCGAGAGGGCAGGTGCTCGGGATCGTATTCCGGACTGCTGTCGACCTCACGGCGCGTCAAACTCACGCTGAGCGTTCGTTCGGCCCAATTCACTTCCCGGACCGAGTGCGAGGCAACCAGCAGCTGCGGACGGTCCAACCACTTGCCTGTACCGGCAACCAGATACCGGATGGCCCAGGTCTCTTCGTCGAACAGGAAGTCCGCGACCCGACCGACGAAATCATCGGATGCCTGAATGCCGTAACCGTGCACGGCCTCACTGCTGCGCAGATGCGCATCCGCACCGACGCGGTCTGCGTCGGCGCGCCTCGCCGCTTCGGCCGCGGCGCGAATCTGCGGATCGGGCGGCACGACCTGCGGCATCGCGCCCCAGGGCCCAGTAGCTTGCGCAGGGCCAGTACGGTGGGTAGCCGTAATAGCGGTGATACTCTGCTTCCTGTTGCCTGGAAACCGGTTTGTCAGTGTCGATTCCCGGGCTGTGTTTCACCTGATCGCGCGAGAGACTGATCACGATCGTGTGTCGGTCCCAATTGATGAAGCGTACGGCGTACGGCGAGATCAGTACGCTTCGTCCGCTCAGCCACCCACCCGTATCGACGACGAGGTAGCGCACGACCCACTGCTCATCGTCGAAGTAGATGTCACGAACGCCACCGACTTCGCCATTCGCAGCCATGATTCTGCAGCGCCTGAGATTGCCGAAACTCTGCAGCGTGTCGTGCTCCGTCGTTCCTGTTCGCATCTTCAGGCTGCCTTCTTCACGTTGCCGTGAGGATCGATCACAAATTTTCTGTCAGCGCCTTTGTCGAAATCTGCATAGCCCCGCGTCGCATCGTCGAGCGCTATGACCGTCGTGTTGACGGCCCTGGCAATGTGAATGCGCTCGTGGAGGATGGCCATCATCAGACCCCGGTTGTATTTCATGACCGGCGTCTGACCCGTGGAAAGGGTGTGCGATTTGGCCCATCCGAGGCCGAGGCGAATACTGAGATTGCCAGACTTCGCAGCCCGGTCGCTCGCTCGAGGATCATCGGTGACGTACAGACCCGGAATCCCGATGGCGCCTGCCGCGCGGGTGGCTTCCATCAATTGATTGAGCACCGTTGCGGGTTCATCCTCGCCGCGCTGCCCCTTCGCTTCGAAGCCCACGCAATCGATTGCGCAATCGACTTCGGGCACACGCAGAATCTGCTCGATACGCTCCGCGATGGTGCCGCCTCGTGACAGATCGATCGTTTCGCAGCCGAACGAATGCGCCTGCGCGAGCCGCTGATCATTGAAATCCGCCACGATGACGACTGAGGCGCCCAGCAGGAAGGCAGACGCCGCGGCCGCGAGCCCGACAGGTCCCGCGCCTGAGATCAGCACCGTCGCTCCGGTGGAGACACCGGCCGACACACAACCGTGGTAGCCCGTCGGCAGGATGTCGGAAAGACACGTCAGGTCCTGAATCTTTTCCATCGCCTGGGCTTTGTCAGGAAACTTGAGGAGATTGAAGTCGGCATAGGGCACCATGACGTACTCGGCTTGGCCGCCGATCCAGCCGCCCATGTCCACGTAACCGTAAGCACCACCCGCGCGCGCCGGGTTGACGTTCAGACAAACTCCTGTCGCGCGCTCCTTGCAGTTCCGGCAGGGACCGCAGGCCACATTGAACGGGACCGAAACCAGATCCCCGACCTTGATGAACTCCACGTCGCGTCCGGCTTCGATCACCTCTCCGGTGATCTCATGACCGAGAACGAGGCCTGCGGGCGCGGTGGTTCGACCTCTCACCATGTGCTGATCGCTGCCGCAGATATTCGTGGTCACGATCTTCAGGTCACACCGTGATCGCATCGCCTTCCGCCAGGGCCGACCAACTTCGGAAAGTCGATGCTTCGAACCTCGACCTTTCCTGGTCCGACGTAGGTGATTCCACGATTGCTTGCCATGAGTTACTCCTTGTTCGAATCAACCGAAAGCGGCGGCACCGGCTGCTGCGACTGCATGATCCTGTTCACCTGAGCCACCACTGACTCCGATCGCTCCCACGACCTTGCCGGCTCGTTTCAGGGGTATGCCACCGGCGAACACCATTACCCGGCCATCATTGGAAGCATGAATACCGAAGAACTGGCCACCTGACTGAGAGAACCTCGCCAGGTCTTTCGTAGAGATATCGAAGGCGCGCGAGGTAAAGGCCTTCTTGATCGAGATATCGATGCTGCCAATCCAGGCCTCATCCATCCTCGCGTGCGCGATCAGGTTTCCACCGGCATCCGCCACCGCGATGTTCATGGGCTGCTCGAGCTCTTTGGCTTTCTTCTCGGCCGCGGCAATGACGTTTCTCGCATCTTCAAGTGTCAGCACCATCTCAGTCTCCTTGAAACAACTCGTGAAGCTCACACTTACGGGCTCGCTGCCGCATCAGCTGCGCTCGCCAGCTCGCTTGCGGGCGAGTGGCGCCGATGCCTGCACGGGCAGCGCGCGGGCCAGATTCTGATTGGCGAAATCCCAATTGATGAGATGACCCAGGAACGCCGCAATGTAGTCGAGGCGCCGCTGCTGATAGTCGAGGTAGTACGCGTGCTCCCACACATCGATGGTCAGGAGCGGCACTTGTGCCGTGACCAGCGGCGTCTGCGCGTTCGGGGTGGCGACGATTCGCAGTCGATCCGCATCGAGTACGAGCCACGCCCAGCCGCTGCCGAACTGGTCGCTGGCTGCCGTGATGAACAGTTGACTGAAGGTCCGCTGACTTCCGAAGGATTTTTCGATCAGACCCGCGATGGCTCCCCTAGCCGGCCCGCCTCCACCTCCACCCGGGCGCATGCTCTGCCAATAGAACGCGTGGTTCCAGGCTTGGGCGGCGACATTGAAGAGAGGCTTGTCCCGCACGGCACTGGAGCGTACGACCTCTTCGAGTGAAGCCGATTCCAGCGGCGTGCGCTGAATGAGCGCGCTCGTCTTCGCCAGATAGGCGGCGTGATGAATCCCGTGATGGACCGCCAGAGTACGTCGGGAGACATGCGGCTCGAGTGCATCGAGTGCGTAAGGCAGGGATGGCAACGTCAGGTTCATGGAGCGCTCCAGTTCTGGATAGCTCCGAGCCTAGTCGCGGTCGCTTGTTTTACAAGCGACAAAAATCGGCGCTGAATATCGACATTACCGATGGATACCGAGCTCGCTCGCACTTTTCTCGTCGTCGTCGCCACCGGCAGTTTCGTCGAGGCGGCTCACCGATTGCACGTCACGCAGTCGACGGTGAGCACGCGCATCCAGCGACTGGAAGAGACGCTCGGAGCCGAGCTCTTCGTACGCAACAAGGCCGGGACGACACTGACGTCGGCCGGCCGGCAGTTTCAGCGACACGCTGCGCTTCTCACGCGAACTGTCGAGCAGGCCCGGCAGGAGATCGGCATCGTCAGCGGATTTCGCGCGACGTTGACGCTCGGCGGACGCATCGGGCTGTGGGAGGACCTGCTGCTGCGCTGGCTGCCGATCTTCGCGTCGCTCGCCCCGGATGTCGCCGTGCGCGCGCTGATCGGTTTTGAAGACGACCTGATGCAGGCTCTGATCGACGGCCGGGCCAATGTCGGAGTGATGTACACGCCGCAGTCTCGTCCAGGACTCACAATCGAACCTCTGCTGGAAGATCAGCTCGTGATGATCTCGACGCGCGCAGATCCGCCCCGCGAGCCCGAGAGCGATTACATCTATGTGGATTGGGGCGCGGAGTTCTTCGCACAGCACAGTCTCGCGTTCCCCAATTTTGCGGGTGCCGCACTCACCGTCAATGTCGGGTGGCTCGGCCTGCAACGTCTTCTCGCGCGCGGCGGCACGGGTTACTTCCCGGTGCGGATGCTGCGGGAACATGAACTGAGTGGCCGCGTGCATCGCGTGCCGGGCGCACCGGAGTTCCGACTGCCCGCGTATCTGTGTTTCCCGGCGAAGGTGGATTCAGAACCGCTCGTTCTTGCGCTCGAGACGATTCGACGCGTCGCCGCCGAGGCGGCCTGACCGCGGCGGGGGCTCGCGTGCGAATTCTTTCCGGCGTCCAACCCTCGGGCCGCCTGCACCTTGGCAACTACTACGGGGCGCTGCGCCAGTTCATTGAGCTGCAAGGAAGCGGGCTCGGCCTGTACTTCATCGCCAATCTGCACGCACTCACCACCGTGCGCGACGCAGCCACGTTGCGCGAGTTCACTTTCGAAGCTGCGCTCGCCTATCTCTCGTTGGGCCTCGACCCGAATAGATCGATTCTCTTTTGCCAGAGCGACATCCCCGAAATCACTGAGCTCTACTGGATCCTCGGGTCCCTCGTACCGCTCTCGCACCTTCACCGCTCCCATGCCTACAAGGACAAGATTGCGCACGGGATTGCCGCTGACCTGGGACTCTTCGCCTATCCGGTGCTGATGGCAGCAGACATCCTCGCCTTCGGCGCCGACGTGGTCCCTGTGGGCAAAGACCAGCTGCAGCATCTCGAGCTCGCGCGCGACTGGGCTACGCGATTCAACGTCGCCTTCGTCGCGGGATACGACCCGCAGGATCCGGAAGGCAGGAAGACAGGGCACGCCGCCGGAATCCTCAAATTGCCCACTGCGCGCCTGCAGCAGCGGACCACTTCCGTACCTGGCATCGACGGACAGAAGATGTCCAAGTCATCGGGCAACACCATCGAGATCTTCGGCGATGAAAAGCAAGTCAAGAATCGGATCATGAGCATCCGAACCGACTCGGCGTCCGTCGAAGCACCCAAGCCTCGCGCCAACGCTCTTTATCAGCTGCTCGAGATCATGGCTCCGCCCCGCGAGTTTGCTGTGATCGATGCGAGCTGGAGGTCGGGCGGCAGAGGCTATGCCGAGTACAAAAGGACACTGCTCGAGTACTTCCACGCAGCGTTCGATGAACCGAGGCGGCGGCGAGAACAGCTGCTGCGCGATCCTGCCGAAGTCGAGCAGATCCTCGCAGACGGTGCCAGGCGGGCGAGGGACATTGCCGTGCCAGTCCTCGACCAGGTCCGCCGCGCAGTGGGAATCTCTCAGCGCATGCGTTGAACGCAAGCGGTTTGTCCGTGGCGTTCGTCGTCCGCACCTCGTTGAGCGGCGCTCCCTGTTCGGTGTCAATCGACATCGTCGATGTCACGCGTCGATATTTATCGTTTGTCTCTCGTGCAGTGACGAACTATATGAATGGTCGAGAACATCCTGAAGGAGACTCGACCATGAAATCGCAGAATCGCAAAACCGCTGACGCCGCTGATGCGAACACCATGAATCCACTATGGGTGATCACGATCGGAATGGCGGTGTTCTTTGCAGTGGTGGCAGCGCTGGTCGCGACCGGTTAGCGGCGGGCCCTTAGCTCGACTGTTCCAGTTTCTTTAACTGACGCGCATTTTATTCTCAATTGTTCTGGTTGGCGCCGCGCTGTACAAGTGGCCGTACCAGCGAAGCGCGCGCTGCGAGAACAGCTATGCCTCTGGGAGGCTCCATGAGATAGAGTAATACCCGCCGACTGCCAGGTATTACTACGCCATGACCACTACCGTCACTTCCAAAGGCCAGGTCACGATCCCGAAGAAGGTCCGCCAGTTCCTGCGCATAAAGGCGGGATCGCCCGTGAACTTCGAGATGACGCCATCCGGAGATGTCGTACTGCGTCCCGCCAAGGGCGTGCGTCGCGGCACCCGCCAGTTTGCGAAGCTTCGAGGACGCGCCACCGTGAAAATGCGCACCGACGAAATCATGGCGCTGACCCGCGGTGACTTGTAACGCATGATTCTGGTCGACACCAACGTGATCCTGGATGTCGTGCAGGATGATCCTGTCTGGGCGGACTGGTCACAACAGCAGCTTGAAATGTGCAGTTTCCGGGACTCGCTCTGCATCAATCCGGTGATTTATGCAGAAGTCTCGATGGCGTTCGCACGCATCGAGGAGCTGGAACGCGCTCTTGCCGAGGCGGAATTTGCGCTCGACGCGATTCCGAAGGAGGCATTGTTCCTGGCCGGCAAAGTGTTTCTCCAATACCGCAAGTCCAAAGGCGCCAAATCCGGAGTGCTGTCCGACTTCTTCGTCGGCGCGCACGCGGCGGTCGATGAGATGACGTTGCTGACGCGCGATGTCGCCCGCTATCGGACGTATTTCCCGAAGGTGAAGCTCATCAGCCCGAGCTGAACGCCCGCACGCGAGATGAGGATACGGATCAATCTTAGAGGAGTCGCGGGCGAGACGATGAACGAAGTGCGCGCGAATCCAGGCCATGCGGCCGTCATCGGCGCCGGCATCGCCGGTCTGCTCGCAGCCCGCGTGCTCGCGGATCACTTCGCCAAGGTGACGATCCTCGAACGCGACGCGCTGCCGGAGTCAGCGGAGCCTCGGAAACGCGTGCCGCAGGGACGGCATGTTCACGCACTGCTGATCCGCGGCGAGCAGGTCATGGTGCAACTGCTGCCGGGACTTGCACAGGCGCTGCTCGCGGCGGGCGCTACGCGGATCAACTTCGGTGCGGACTTTCGCTGGCATCACTTCGGCCGGTGGAAGAAGCGCTATACGAGCACACGTTCCGCGCTGGCCGTCAGCCGCCCTTGCATCGAGTGGGAGATCCGGCGTGAGGTGCTCGCGATTCCCAACGTGCGGATCATCGAGCAATGCGACGTGAGCCGGTACGCAACCAACGAGCGGCGTTCGCGGATCACCGGCGTTCACATCGAGCATCGCTCTGCCGAACGCTCCGCCGAGCTTCTGCCGGCGAATCTCGTGGTCGATGCGAGCGGACGCGGCTCGCGAACGTCGCAGCATCTGCCGGCGCTCGGCTATGCGCCTCCGATGGAATCCACGTTGCAGGTCAACTTCGGGTATGCCTCTCGCCTGTATCGCCAGCCGACCGGAGCGCGTGACTGGCGCGCTCTGTACGCCGTCGATACGCCGCCGAAGAAACGCGGTGGGCTCGTATTTCCCATCGAAGGCGAGCGATGGATGGTGACGCTCTTCGGCTGGCACGGCGCCCATGCGCCCACCGACGATGCGGGTTTTCTCGAGTTTGCACGAGGCCTGCCGGTTCCCGATGTATATCAGGCGCTGCGCTCGGCAGAGCCGCTCACCGATGCGGTGGCACATGGCTTTCCGGCGAGCTGGCGCAGGCATTACGAGCGCCTCGAGAGTCTGCCGAAGGGACTCCTCGTGCTTGGCGACGCTCTATGCAGCTTCAATCCGATCTACGGACAGGGCATGACGGTCAGTGCGCTCGAGGCTGCCGAGCTCGATACGTGCCTGCGCGAGTACCACGGCGGTCACGACACGGATCTCTCTGGTCTGTCGCGTACCTTTC
This sequence comes from Gammaproteobacteria bacterium, assembly GCA_052389755.1. Classification (GTDB taxonomy): domain Bacteria; phylum Pseudomonadota; class Gammaproteobacteria; order Steroidobacterales; family Steroidobacteraceae; genus JBQTHP01. The sequence continues at coordinate 1,757 of JBQTHP010000044.1, read as the reverse complement.
ACCGCAAAGCCGCGAAGATAGTGGACTCGGCCTGGATGCTTGCGACGGGCGAAGACCTGCGCTTTCCGGAAACAATCGGCAGGCGCTCCCTCGCGACGCGCTTCCTGCACTGGTACATGGGTCTGATCCACGCAGCCGCCGAGCACCATGCCCTGGTGACGGAACGCTTCTACGAGGTCATGAACATGATCGCGCCGCCGAGCGCGTTGTTTCGCCCGGATGTACTGGCCGCGCTGCTGGCGGCTTCGCCAGACACCGCGCGGCCGCATCAGGTCGGGCTTCGATGAATCAGGTCTGAAAGGGATCGATCACTTTGACGCGGCCGTAGAGTCGGCCGTGCTCGAAGTCTTCCGACCAGAGGGTATCGAGTCCGCGTTCGTCCGCGTATGCCCAGAGGTGGGCATCAAACCAGGAAAGCCTGTAGAGCGCGGCGCCCCGCAGCGCCGTGCGCAGCGTAGCGTCCGTCGGATAAACGACCGGGAACTGCGCGAGCATGTCTTCCACTTCGCGGTGTGCGTCGTCGACCGGGAGCAGCGGCGCCTTGCCGCCGATCGGTCGTGTGACGGCGGCAACGAACTCGACCAGCGCCTGGTGGGGCACGACGATCGACTGGTCGGCGATCCCTTGCCGCAGCAGCTCTGTCGCACGCGTCTGCTTGGCAGGGAACCGGGGGTCGAATCGATAGACCAGGACGTTGGTGTCAACGAGCCCGGCCACGTGTGTAGAGTTCCTTGCGCGTCCAGCCGCGGCTCTTGGCGGGTGCAAGGGCTCGCGTGCGCTCGCGGGTGCGCTGGCGTTGGGTGGCCAGATCGAAGTGACGGAGCCGCTCCTGTGCCGTCATGGCAGTAGTCGCGGCGCGCGCAGGCACGATGGAAATCGTCTCGCCCGCCGCGATCAGTTCGACATCATCTCCGACCTTGATGCCATAGGCGTCCGCGAGCCTCTTGGGCAGGGTGATCTGGAATTTGCCGGTAATCTTGCTCACGGCCGGATGATAGTCACGCGTCAAGGATCACGTCAAGGATGCATCCTTGACGTGATCCACAGTGTGGGTAACTCTGTGGAGTGGCCGCGACAGAGGCTGGAAAAAGTCGTGCGCAGCGGCACCGCCCGGGTAGGCTAACGAGGCACCAGCGCGATCACGCGCACCGGGCCTCCGGATCCGCCCGCGATTTTCATCGGCAACGCGATCACCACGAATCCCGTTTCCGGCAGTTGATCGAGGTTGGTGAGATTCTCGAGACCGCCCGCCCCGCTCGCAGCCGCGATGCGATGGACGTCGAAGTCCTGCGAGCGGCCGTAGTCGATCGACGCGGTATCCACTCCCAGCATCGCCGCCTTGCGTTCCTCGACGAGGAATCGCGCCGCATCGACGCCGTAGCTCGGAAACTCGAGTTTGCTCGCGTCTTCGGCTGACGCGTCGCCGAAGTAATCGTTGCGATTGGGCCAGTACCGGCTCCATCCCGTCTGCAGCAGCACGATCGTACCGGGGCGGATCGTTCCCGCGCGCTTCTCGAAAGCGAGCACATCCTCGCGCCTCAGCCGATAGTTACGATCCTTGTGTGTCTGAGCCCGCACATCGATGCGCACGCCGGGCGCCAGCAGCTTCTCCAGCGGCAGCTGCTCGGCGGTCTGCCCGGGACGATAGAAGTGGATGGGCGCATCGAGGTGCGTTCCGCCATGCTCGGGCGTGCAGAACCGATTGGCGGCATAGAACCAGCCGCGCGGGGTTTCTCCGTACGCGAGCCGCTCGAGCT
>JBQTHP010000043.1:0-5178 GCA_052389755.1 Gammaproteobacteria bacterium | reverse complement strand
TCCCGCTCAGCATCGAGCACTGCAGCTATTGCAATCGATCGCCGTGTAGCCACACGCGCGACATCGCCAAATACTGCAACACTATGATCTACAGCGCTATATCTGTCCCGGACCGGAAGAACTTCCGGCTAGAGAGCGGCGTCGTCCGTCTCGCCCGTTCTGATCCGGATCACCCGCTCGATCCCGCGGACGAAGATCTTTCCGTCGCCGACCTTGCCGGTCTTGGCTGCCTTGACGATCGCTTCGATCACCCGGTCGACGAGGTCTTCGCGCACGGCGACTTCGATCTTGGTTTTCGGGACGAAGTCGACGACGTACTCAGCCCCACGATAGAGCTCGGTATGTCCGCGCTGGCGGCCGAACCCCTTCACTTCGGTCACTGTCATCCCCGACACGCCGATGTCGGAGAGCGCCGCGCGCACGTCGTCGAGCTTGAACGGCTTGATGATCGCGGTGACCAGTTTCATGCGAGGCTCCCCGTCGAAGCATGGTGAGGCGGCGGCACGAGCGGTTTGCACCTTTCATGCCACGGGTTCCACGCTCCGCAAGCGTGGGCGAGCCTCCCAACTACGCACCATTGTAGCGCGCGCCGCGTGCCGCCTGCCCTCGGCCGGTGCGCGTGAGGTAGGCTGTCCAGGATGGTGGACACAGCGGTGATCGTCGGGGCCGGGCAGGCGGCAGCGCAGGCGATCGACACACTTCGAAAGAAGGGCTTCGCCGGAGGGATCACCCTGGTAGGGGATGAACCCGAATGGCCGTATCAGCGGCCGCCGCTGTCGAAAAAGTATCTGGCAGGTGCCCTCGAACGGGAACGACTCGCGATCCGACCCGCTCACTTTTACTCGCAGCACGGCGTCGCATCGCGGCTGGGGCGGCGAGCGCTCGAGATCGACCGCCTCGCCCAGCGCCTCCGGCTCGACGACGGCGAACAGCTTCCGTACGACGCACTCCTCCTCGCGACCGGCAGCCGGCCACGGCGGCTGCCCGCCCCCGGGGCCGAGCTCACCGGCGTTTACGAGCTGCGCACGGTGGGGGACGCCGAGCGCATCCGCTCCGGACTAGGCACCGGCGGACGACTCGTCATCGTCGGCGGGGGTTATATCGGGCTGGAAGTCGCGGCTACGGCCCGGGAACGCGGGCTCGACGTCACTGTGCTCGAGATGGCGGGCCGCGTCATGAACCGGGTGGTCTGTGAGCCGGTCTCCTCCTTCTATGAAGCCGAGCACGCCCGGCACGGCGTGCGCGTCGTGTGCAACGCGCGCGTGCGTGCGTTTGCGGACGACGGCGCCGGGCGCGTGGGGGCGGTCCTCTGCGAGGACGGGAGCGCCCATCCGGCCGACCTCGTACTGGTCGGCGTAGGGGTTGCGCCCGCCGAGGAGCTCGCCGCTGCTGCCGGCCTCGAGTGCTCGAACGGCATGATCGTCGACGAGAACTGCCGGACATCGGACCCGCACATCTTTGCGGCCGGCGACTGCACGAACTTTCCGTGCCTGCGCTACGGCCGGCGCGTGCGCCTCGAGTCGGTAGACAACGCGTTCGAGCAGGGTGTGAGCGCCGCGCTCAACATGCTCGGCACGGCCACCGTCCACGACAAGGTGCCGTGGTTCTGGTCGGATCAGTTCGAGCTGAAGTTGATCATCGTCGGGTTGTGTCAGGATCACGACACGACCGTTGTTCGCGGCGAGCCTGCCTCGCGCAGTTTCAGCGTGTGTTACCTGCGCGCCGGCGAGCTGATCGCGATCGACACCGTGAACAACGCGAAAGATCAGATGGCGGCTCGCAAGCTGATCGCGGCGAGAGTCCGGCCGAGGATCGACAAACTGGCCGATGGAAGCGTACCTTTACGCGACTGTCTCTGAACGGGGATCGGTGACAGTTGAGCGTCCGCAATCCCATTCGTGAGCGCATCCACCACGCGCCGTTCTCGCGCCTGCAGGCCGTAACGGATTGCCTTCCTGCGCTCGTCAGTTACGTCGACTCGACGCAGCGCTACCGGTTCAGCAACCGCCGGCACGAGGTGTGGTTCGGCCACGGTCGCGACGGCATCCGCGGCATGCACATGCGCGAGGTGCTCGGCGCCGAGATTTACGAAAGCGTTCGGCCGGCGGTCGAGCGTGCGCTCTCGGGCGAGACCGTGCATTTCGAGATGAAACTGCCGTTCCGCGATGAGGGCGTGCGCGACGTCGAGCTGCGCTACGTCCCGGACGAACAGGGCAGTGAAGTGCTCGGCTTCGTCGCGATCATCGAGGACGTCACCGAACGCAGGCGCGCGGAAGAGGCGCTGCGGAACGCCGATCGGCGCAAGGACGAATTTCTCGCCACCCTCGCTCACGAGCTGCGCAATCCGCTCGCGCCGATCCGCAACGCAGTGCAGGTACTGCAGCTCGCCGAAGGCGATCGCGGCATGGCCGCGACCGCGCGCTCGATGATCGAGCGCCAGCTGAAGCAGCTCGTGCGGCTGATCGACGATCTGCTCGACGTCTCGCGCATCACCCAGGGGCAGATCGAGCTGCGGCGCGAACCGGTGGATCTCGCGGCGATCCTGCAGCTCGCGCTCGAGACGACCCGGCCGCTGCTCGAGACACGACAGCACAGGGTGCACGTCATCTGGCCGCAGGAGCCGCTCTGCGTCGACGGCGACCCGACGCGGCTCGCGCAGGTGTTCGCGAACCTGCTTCACAACAGCGCGAAGTACTCGGACGCGGGCGGGCAGATCACGATCGCCGCCATGCGCGACGGCGCGCAGGCGCTCGTCAAGGTGGCGGATTCGGGCGCGGGCATCGCGAGCGACATGCTGCCGCGCGTCTTCGACATGTTCACGCGCGCGACCCGCTCCGTTACGGGCGGGCAGGACGGCCTCGGCATCGGGCTCACGCTCGTCAAACGTCTCGTGGAGCTGCACGGGGGCACGGTCGAGGCGCAGAGCGAGGGTCTCGGCAAGGGCAGCGTATTCAGCGTGCGACTCGGGCTTGCGCAGGCGCCCTCACCCTCCTCTCTCCCCGGCGCAGCGGGGGAGAGGGTGACGATGTCGGGCGAAGGGGCGGTCGGCGGCCGCGTGCTCGTCGTCGACGACAACCACGATGCCGCCGCGAGCCTGGCCCTCATGCTCGATCTGAATGGCTACGAGATCCGCACCGCGAGCGACGGCATCGAAGCGCTGGAGATCGCCGAAACGTTCCGCCCGGAGTTCGTCGTGCTCGACATCGGCATGCCTCGGCTCGATGGCTATCAGACGGCGCGCGAGATCCGCGCCCGGCCGTGGGGCAAATCCGTCACGCTCCTGGCGCTCACGGGTTGGGGACAGGAAGAAGACAAGCGGCGCGCGCTCGAGGCGGGATTCGACTATCACCTGACGAAGCCCGTCGATCCGCAGCTCCTGCAGCGGCTCCTCGAACAGCCCGCACGCCAGGAAGCCTGGGTCACCGCCTGACGAGCTTCGCGCGCGAGTTCTTCGCGCGTTCTACGCCACTGCGACGCCTACGCCCCGGTCGCCGGCGCCCGTTGTGCACGGGACTTGCAAGTGCCCCGGTCGGGAACCCCCGCTCGAGCATAGGGGAGCGCGGAAACGCCGGCACAGGCTCATTCGTTACTTAATTCAGGGATTTCGATGACGAACCAGGGACTGGGTCGTTGCGAGCATGCATGCGCGCGGGCAAGATGCGGTAAGGCACAAAAAATAATGACAAAGCCTCTTCGACGCGGAGTTACCTTTTTACTCGCGACGCTCGCCGGCAGTACCGGCGCAGGTCCGGCGTTCGCCGCGGCCAACGCGTTCCGGATCCTTCATCACGAGACGCTGAAGATCGAAGCGTCGGAGGAGCCCGGCGCCGGTGAGCGCGTGTCGTTCGAAGCCTATGGGCGACGATTCGATCTGCGACTGGCGCCGAACGAGCGCGTACAGCGCGCGGTGGGCGGCATCGCCGCGAGCTCGGTGGCGCTCGAGGGAACGGTCGACGGTGAATCGCGCTCGTGGGTGCGGTTGACGCGCAGTGCGGGCGGACGCTGGCACGGCATGTTCTCCGACGGGCGCGACGTATATGCGGTCGAGCCCGTCGAAGACGTGAGTGAGGCGCTCGTGCAGCCGGCGGATTCACGCGGCGCCACTCCGGTGATCTTCCGTCTCGCCGACGCGCTCCTGCCGGTCGGCGCCGCGCATTGCGGCACTGTGACCATCGACCATCAGGCGAGCGCGCTCGAAGCGTACGAGTCCGTCACGACGCAGGTCGAATCGCAGAGCGTCGCCTCATCGCCGACGAAGCGGCTCGTCGTCGGCGTCGTGGCCGATCACGAGTTCGCGAGCTTCTTCGGCACGAACGGCAACGCGACCGCCGAGGAGGCGATCGTGCAGCGGATGAACATCGTGGACGGTATCTTCGCCGCGCAGCTCGGCGTGAAGATCGAGCTCGCACCGCCGACGGTGTTCCGGAACGCGGAGGATCCGTTCAGTCGCACGAACGCGAACGAGCTGCTCGACGAGCTGCGCCGCTATCGCGCCGGCTCCGGTCCCGAGATGTCCCGCGGCATCACCCACCTCATGACCGGCCGCGACATGGACGGGGAGACGGTAGGCATCGCATACCTCGGTTCAGTCTGCGGCGGCGGTGCGGCTTCGAGCCTGTCGGAGGGGACGCGCTCGACCACGAGCGCCGCGTTGATCGCCGCGCACGAAATCGGCCACAACTTCGACGCCCCGCACGACGGCGACACGGGCGCCGCATGCGCAAGCACTCCGCAGAGTTTTCTCATGGCGCCGCGCCTGAATGGCAGTCAACAGTTCTCGAGCTGCAGCATCGACCAGATGGCGCGGCTCGCGACGAGCGGATGGTGTCTTGCGAATATGGCGGAACCGGCCGCAGGCCCCGACCCGCCGCCGGGAGGAGCCGAACCACCGGGCGGCAATGGCGATGCAAATCCCAAAGGCAGCGGCGGCGGCGGCCCGCTCGGGCTCGCGCTGCTCGGGCTGCTCGCGCTGGCGCTGGCGCGCCGCGCGAGCCGCGGCTACCGCCTTCCGGCATCCGCCTTCCGGCCGGAATTAGAGAGTGCATACCTGAGCGCTGGCGATGATCCTCTGACCGGAACACGGAAGGCGGTTGCCGTTAGCCTTCACAACGTATGAGCGCGACCTCGCGGCGTCCGCGCGTGTCGCCCGCTCCGCGGAACATCCCTTCGGTGTTAAAG
>JBQTHP010000042.1:0-5889 GCA_052389755.1 Gammaproteobacteria bacterium | reverse complement strand
GCCGGCACGACGTCGGTCATGCGCACCTTCGAGCAGATCTTCCGCCGCGAGAACCTGACGGCCGCGTTCGTCGAGGGCGACAGCTTCCACCGCTACGACCGCGCGGGCATGAAGCAGCAGATGGCCGAGGCGCTCGCGCGGGGCGACCAGAACTTCAGCCACTTCGGGCCGGACGCGAACCTGTTCGCGGAGCTCGAGGGTCTCTTCCGGAGCTACGGCGAATCCGGTCGCGGGCAGCGTCGCAGGTATCTGCACGACGAGCAGGAAGCGGCGCCCTACGGCGCGAAGCCCGGAACGTTCACGGACTGGGAGGACCTGCCCGAAGACACCGACCTGCTCTTCTACGAGGGACTGCACGGTGCGGTGGTCGCGGGAGAGGTCAACGTCGCGAAGCACGTGGATCTGCTCATCGGCGTCGTGCCGGTGATCAATCTCGAATGGATCCAGAAACTGCACCGCGACAAGGCCACCCGCGGCTACTCCACCGAGGCCGTGACGGACACGATTCTGCGCCGCATGCCTGACTACCTGCACTACATCTGCCCGCAGTTCGCGCACACCCATATCAATTTTCAGCGGGTTCCCGTCGTCGACACGTCGAACCCGTTCATCGCGCGCTTCATACCGACGCCGGACGAATCGTTCCTCGTCGTCCGATTCGCCAATCCGCGCGGAATCGACTTCCCGTATCTGCTGTCGATGCTGCACGGCTCGTTCATGTCGCGTGCGAACACCATCGTCTGTCCGGGCGGCAAGATGGACCTGGCCATGCAGCTCGTGTTCACGCCGATGATCCTGCGGCTGATCGAGCGCCGTAAGGAGGCGCTGGCGCGCAGGCCGCAAGCGGCAAGAGCATGGGCAACGGCAACCTCGACGCCGTGATCTTCGACGTGGACGGCACGCTCGCGGATACCGAGGAAGCGCACCGGCGCGCCTTCAACACGGCGTTCGCCGCGCATGCGCTCGGATGGACGTGGAGCGCGGAGCTGTATGCCGAGCTGCTGCGCGTGACCGGCGGCAAGGAGCGCATCGCACACTACATCGGGACTCGTGAGGCGTCCGCGACGGAGAAAGCGCGGCTCATGATGCTGATCCCCGCGGTCCATCGCTCGAAGACTCTGGCATTCGTCGAGCTGGTTCGCCGCGGCGAAGTACGACCGCGGACCGGGATCCGGAGATTCCTCTGCGAGGCCCGCGCCGCCGGTCTTCGGCTCGCGATCGCCTCGACCACCACGGCCGAGAACGTCGAGGCGCTGCTCGCCGGAAGCCTCGGTCCGGGCATCTCGCGGTGGTTCGACGTCATTGCCACCGGCGACGTCGTTCCCAACAAGAAGCCGGCACCGGACATCTATCGCCTGGCGCTCTCATCCCTCGGCGTCGCGCCCCGGAATGCAGTTGCTATCGAGGACTCGGAGATCGGTGTGCAGGCAGCCACTGCGGCCGGACTCGTCACGATCGCAACGCCGACGCGCTGGACGGCGGAACAGGATTTCGCGGCCGCGGAGCTGGTGGTGCGGTCGCTCGAGGACCTCGACGTCGAGCACCTCGCCGCATTGCACGGAGCGGCGCTCCATCGGATGGAGAACCATGCAGACACTCACTGATTGCATCGACGCGGTCGCGTTCGATCTCGACGGCACGCTCATCGACACGGCGCCCGATCTCGGCGCGGCAGCAAACATGATGCTCCTCATCCTGGGTGGCAAGCCGCTGCCGGAGGAGCGCATTCCAGAGATGATCGGGGCGGGCATCGATCGATTCGTCGCGCGTGTCCTCACCGACAGCAGTGGCGCAGAGCCGAACGGCGCCCTGCAGAGCTCGGCTGCTGCGCTGTTCAGGGATCTGTACGGCAGGCAGCCGTTCGAGCGCAGCCGCGTCTATCCCGGAGTGGCCGAGGCGTTGCGAGCGCTTGCCGGTGCCGGAATCACTCTGTGCTGCGTGACGAACAAGGAGAGTCGCTTTGTGCTGCCGCTGCTCGAGAAGGCGGGGCTTCGCGAGCTGTTCGCGTGCACCCTATGCGCCGAACGTGACGAGGACAGGAAGCCGAGCCCTGCCCTGCTGCACGGCGCATGCGCTCATCTCGACGTCGAGCCCGCGCGAATGCTCTACGTGGGCGATTCGCGCACCGACGTCGCGGCCGCACGCGCGGCCGGCTGCCGGGTCGTAACGGTGGACTATGGTTATCACGGCGGTGTCCCGCTCGCGGACGCGCGACCGGACGCGATCATCGGCAACCTGCAGGAGATCACCGCACTGAACTGGAGCGCACGGGCGGGCCTCTGCGCGCCGAGGGCTGCACGATGAACGCCGAGCTTGAAACCTTGATCGAACCGCGGGCGAGCGCACATCCCCGAGACGCGATCCACGTGCTGCGCGCGCTCGCGATGGACGCGGTTCAGAAGGCGAGCTCCGGTCATCCGGGCATGCCGATGGGCATGGCGGAGATTGCGGAGGTGCTGTGGCGGCATCATCTCCGCCACAACCCGGCGAACCCGCGGTGGTTCGACCGCGACCGATTCGTGCTCTCGAACGGCCACGGCTCGATGCTGCTGTATGCGCTACTGCATCTGAGCGGATACGACCTGCCGATGAAGGAGATCCTGCGCTTCCGTCAGCTGCACTCGAAGACGCCGGGACACCCCGAGTATGGCGTGACGCCAGGCGTCGAGACGACGACCGGGCCGCTCGGACAGGGCATCTCGAACGCAGTCGGCATGGCAATCGCGGAAAAACTGCTCGCGGCGGAGTTCAACCGCCCGGGGTTCTCCATCGTCGATCACTACACGTACGTATTCCTGGGCGACGGCTGCCTGATGGAAGGCGTCTCGCACGAAGTGTGCTCGCTTGCCGGGACGCTGGCGCTGGGCAAGCTCATCGCGTTCTACGACGACAACGGCATTTCCATCGACGGGCACGTCGCCGGCTGGTTCACCGACGATACGCCGAAGCGTTTCGAGAGCTACGGGTGGCACGTCCTGCCGAACGTCGACGGACACGACAGCGGCGCGGTGGACCGCGCGATTCGCGCCGCCAAAGCGGTGGGCGACAAGCCTTCGCTCATCTGTTGCAAGACCGTCATCGCGAAGGGCGCACCCAACAAGGCGGGCACTCACGAGGCGCACGGCGCGGCTCTCGGAGAGCCGGAGATCGCTGCGACGCGCGCGGCCATCGACTGGGGATACGCGCCCTTCGAGATTCCGCCACACGTCTACGAGCTGTGGAACGCACGGCGCCAGGGCGCGGTTGCCGAGCGAACCTGGATCGGCAGATTCTCCGACTACGCGCGTGGGTATCCCGAGCAGGCGCGCGAGCTCGAGCGACGCATGCGAGGCGCGCTGCCGACGGATTTCGCAGAGCGGGTCCGGTCGCTCCTCGATCAGGCAAAGGAAAAGGCTGCGGTGATTGCGACGCGCAAGGCCTCGCAGAATTGCATCGAAGCTCTGGCGCCGGCGTTACCCGAGCTGATCGGCGGCTCTGCGGATCTGGCGGGATCGAATCTCACGCTTTGGTCCGGATCGAGGGCGGTCACCGCCACAACCGGCGGCAACTACGTCAACTACGGCGTGCGGGAATTCGGCATGGCCGCGATCATGAACGGCATCACGCTGCACGGCGGATTCATTCCGTATGGCGGCACCTTCCTGACGTTCTCGGATTACTGCCGCAGTGCCTTGCGGATGGCGGCGCTCATGCGCATCCGCTCGGTGTTCGTGTTCACTCACGACTCGATCGGCCTCGGTGAGGACGGCCCGACGCACCAGCCGGTAGAGCATCTCGCCGCGCTCAGGCTGATCCCGAACATGGACGTCTGGCGTCCTTGCGACACGGTGGAGTCCGCTGTCGCCTGGGCTGCTGCGATCGAGCGCACGGACGGTCCGACGAGCCTGATATTCAGCCGCCAGAACGTGCCGTTCCAGCCGCGTAGCCCGGAGCAGACTGACAACATCCGGCGCGGCGGCTATGTGCTGGTGGAACCGGACAGCAGGCCACGCGCGGTCATCATTGCTACGGGTTCAGAGGTTGCGCTCGCAGTCGACGCGCAGAAGTCTCTCGCCCGCGCCGGAATCCCGGTACGCGTCGTCTCGATGCCATCGACCACGATGTTCGACCGTCAGGATGCGAGCTATCGCGAGCGGGTGTTGCCGCCGGCGCTGCCGTGCATCGCGGTCGAAGCCGGCGTACCGGATCTCTGGCGCAAGTACGTCGGCCGGTCGGGCGCGGTGATCGGCATCGATCGGTTCGGTGAATCTGCACCTGCGGGTGATCTCTTCCGGCATTTCGGGTTCGTTCCCGAACGCGTCGTCGAGGCCGTAACAACGATCCTCGAGAAGACCCGCTAAAATCGGACGGCAGCCGCGACCTTGCCCTCACCAGCCTCGGATAGCGGCCGCACGTTTCGTCCAGCAGCAGGGCCGTGGGGGCGTGAACGGGAGAGGAAGAAAAATGAAAGCACGATATCTGGCGGTACTCGGCGCCGCAGGACTGTGCGCGATGGCGTCGATTGCAACTCGCGCTGACGATGACCTTTCCTCCGCGTGCCGTGACTTGCCTGGTCAGGGGGCGCTGAAGACGGCGCTCGAGCAGGCGCGAAACCAGGCGAACGGCGGATTCAATCTAGACATGTGGGGCACGATCGTGAACCGCGACGGAGTCGTCTGCGCCGTCGCCTTCACGGGCGAGGATCGCGGCGATCAGTGGCCCGGGAGCCGCGTGATCTCTCGATGTGCGGGCTCAGAAGGGTAGGTTCTACGATCATCTGGATTCCCTTGTCCGACAGTGTGATGCACCGCCGGTTCCGGATGAAAAGAAGGACTGGTCCATTGGATGCAAGACCTACGAGGATTTTGACAAGCAAGGCTTTGCAGGCGACCACCACTTCCTACGCTCTTTCTAACGGTGCCACCTAACTACGCGATGCAGCGATCGGCGCTGATCGTCACACCGCTTGCAACCCGGGCAAGCGGCGCGCCGACTGCGCGCCGTCGCTGGATCGCGAGCGTTAGCGGGCAGGGACGCGCCGGCGTACACTCGCGCGAACGGCAGCTCTCGCAGGACGCAACGTTATGGCACGTGCGCTGGCTGAAATTGAACGCGACATTCGTGCGCTCAGCTCTCGTGAGCGTGCTCAGCTGCTGAAGGCGCTGATCAGCGGTCTTGATGCGCCAGCGGATCCGGACGCGGACCGGGCGTGGCTCGAAGAATCGGAGCGCCGTCTCGCACAGATCGAATCGGGCAAGGCCAAGACTGTTCCGGGCACAGAAGTGCTGAAGGAAGCGCGCTCGCGCCTGAAGTAATGCGATTCGAGCTCCACTCCGAGGCGCGAGAGGAGTTTTTGAACGCGGTTTCTCGCTACGAAGCTGAGGTGCCAGGACTCGGAGTGAGATTTGTCGCAGAGTTCGAGCGCTGTGTCGGACTGCTTCTTGATGCACCCCAGATCGGCTCGCCACTTGGTCGGAAGCTTCGGTGCGCTGATTCTCAACGCGCGCCGGTCGCGCGAACGTCCGCGCTCGACCCGACGCTCCTCTCCGAACCCTTCTTGTTCCGGATCAACCACGTCGCAAGTGCGGGCAGCAGGATGATCGCCCCGAGCATGTTCACGAGAAACATGAAGGTGAGCATGATGCCGATGTCCGCCTGGAACTTGAGCGGCGAGAACACCCACGTGACCACGCCGATCGCGAGCGTGATGCCGGTGAAGATGATGCTGGCCCCCGTGACGCGCATCGTGCGCTCATAGGCTTCGTGAACCGGCAGGCCCTGCTTCAGGAACTCCTGCATGCGGCTGAAGAGGTAGATGCCGTAGTCGACGCCGATGCCGGCGCCGAGCGCCACCATCGGCAGCGTGGAGACCTTGAGGCCGATGCCGACGATCGCCATCACGGCATAGAC
>JBQTHP010000041.1:0-2144 GCA_052389755.1 Gammaproteobacteria bacterium | reverse complement strand
CCGATCTCGGCGAGACAGAGATCTTCGAGCCGATCTGTCAAGGCATGATGGCCTCTCCTCTCGCACGCGAACACGCGCTGCTGTGGGGGAATTCAGCCGGCGCGGGAAGCACGAAGGAAGAGCGAGCGTGGCAGCTTTGCGGCCAGTACGTTGACTGGCAAGTGTCCGGCGTGTTCTTTGCGCCGCTCGAGTTGGCGCCTCGCACGGACGAGTTGAACCAGCGAATCGTTCGCGCTCTGGATGAGGCCCGCATTCCGGTGGTTCTTCTGGATCGGCCGCTTCTGCCCTACCCGCAGGCGGGACGGCACGATCTCGTCGGAATCGACAACCGACATGCCGGCTACACCATCACCGATCATCTCCTGCGGGTTGGCTGCCGGCGAATTCTGTTCGTGGGTCTCCCAACCGCGGCGGCTCCCGTCCATGCACGTGAGGCCGGATATCGCGAGGCGCTCTACGCATGGAACGTGCCCTTCGAACGTGCGTTCGCAAATCGGATGGACCCGGATGACGTCGAGCAGGTCAGAAAGCTGATGGAGGTCCATCGGCCGGACGGTATCGTTTGCGCCAACGACCGCACGGCAGGCCGACTGATGCATTCCTTGCGGCGTCTCGAGTATCGGATACCGCAGGATGTCCGGTTGGTCGGCATCGACGATACCGAGTACGCGAGTCTGCTCCCGGTTCCGCTCACGACGCTTCACCAGCCGACGCATGAGATTGGCGAAATCGCGCTTGCGGTCATGCTCGAGCGGATCGCGCGTCCCGAGCTGCCCCCTCGCGACACCCGCGTGCACTGCGAGCTGATCGTACGCGAGTCGTCCGGCGGATCGGTGAGTCGCAGCAGCTGATCATTCCGGCCCTGGAGCACTACCACATGCGCGCGCTGATCTTCGACCTCGACGGAACCCTCGTCGACACGGTCTATGCACATGTCTTCGCCTGGCAACGCGCATTCGCGGAGGCAGGCCTCGCGATCGATGGCTGGCGCATCCACCGCCGCATCGGCATGAGCGGCGGCTTGTTCGCGCGCGCAGCCGCCCGCGAACTGGGCCGCGAGATCGATGCCGCGCAAGCCGAAGCATTGCAACGGCGCCACGGCGAGTTGTTCCGGGAGTTCCTTCCGGAGCGCCGACCTCTTCCGGGCGCCGTCGAGCTGCTGCGGGAACTGCGTGCCGGAGGAATTTCCTTCGGCATCGCCACATCGGGGCGCCGGCCCGAGATCGATCGCTCGCTCGAGGCGCTTCGTCTCGGCACGGACACCGTGGTCATCGAGCGCCGCGATGTTGCGCGTGCCAAGCCTGAACCGGACCTGTTCCTCGCCTGCCAGCAACGACTCGGCGTTCCCGTGTCGGAGTGCTACGTAATCGGTGATGCCGTATGGGACCTGCTGGCCGCGCGTCGTGCGGGAATGCTCAGCATTGGCTTACTCAGCGGGGGCTACGGCGAGGATGAGTTGGTGAGTGCCGGTGCATTTCGCGTCTATCGGGACCCGGCCGAATTGCACCGCTCCCTCGACGAGCTCGGAATGCTGCCGTGAATCCGACGCCGGCGCCGCGCTGCGGGTGGACGGCGGCGTGGTCGAGACCATCGCATGAGCCGTCACCTCTTGCGCGCTTTTCGGGAGACCGCGTCGGATGCCGAGGTGTCCGTGAATTCGGCCGGCAGCACGTAAGGACTCTGCCCGCGGACCAGAAGCGCCTCCAGCTCCTCGCGCCGGACCGCCTTGCTGTGCAGATACCCCTGTGACTGGTCGCACCCCACTTTCGTCAGTAGATCGAACTGCTCCGGCGTCTCCACACCTTCCGCGACCGTGGTCATGCCGAACGCCTTGCTCAGCGCGATGATGATCGATACCAGGGTTTTTCCTGTTGCATCACCTCCGAGGCGGCTCGTAAACGTCCGATCGATCTTCAGCATGTCGATCGGCAGCTCCGCCAGGCGACTCAACGACGAATATCCTGTCCCGAAATCGTCGATCGCTATCTGCACGCCCTTGCGACGAAGCAAACGGAGTTTCGATACCACGGAGCTGAGCTCGTCCACCAGCGCGCCTTCGGTGATCTCGATGTCGAGTCCCCACTCGGCGCTCCCCCACGCGTCGATCACCTGCAGAAACTGATCCGTGAACGCCCGTCGTCGCA